>JAIRQG010000067.1 GCA_031256615.1 Candidatus Methanoplasma sp.
ACCCCGTTGACACCAAGACCGAATCCAAGCTTCCCTTTCCTGAATGCGTCGGTTATCATCGCCATGCTGTTGGCGAGGAGCATTGACCCTCCGACAGCTTGGATTATCCTGAACCCGACCAAATCCCATCCGTTCATTCCGAACCCTGAGAACCCGCACAGAAGAGAACCGAGTGTGAAGACCGCGAACCCGAGCACATAGATCTTCTTGCGCCCGAACATGTCCGACAATCTGCCGAGGACCGGCACCATTACGGTGGTCACCATCAGATAGATCAGGAGCACCCAGAGCATGGTCATGAAACTCATGTTAAGCGATACCATCATTTCAGGAAGGACTATCAGCAGCGCCGATCCCTGTATCGTCGCCAAAAGCGCGCCGACGGTGGTCACCGACAGGACCGTCATCGCATATTTGTTCTGGTCTTTCATCTTGGTTTGCACTTCGGAGTCTTCAGAGATATTGTTATCCTGTATGATATCATCTTCTGAAAGGGCCATTACACATTCCTTATACTAAAACATGATGGAAAAACAGGCATTTTATCAAATGCGGTTGTAGGCTGTAAAACAATAGATATTAGAAAGGCAATGGAACAGCATGGTCAGAGGAACCGAAGAGGCGCTGAAAGAACATCCCTGCTATTCCAAGGAAGCACATGATAAGTTCGCAAGGATGCACGTCCCTGTCGCTCCGAGATGCAACATACAGTGCAACTACTGCAACCGGAAGTACGACTGCAGCAACGAATCCCGGCCGGGGGTGACCAGCGAGGTCCTTTCTCCGGAGGAGGCCGTTGAGAAGATAAGGGCAGTGAAGGAAAAGATCCCTTATCTGAGCGTTATCGGTATCGCGGGTCCCGGCGACCCTCTCGCCAATGAGGAAACGTTCCGTACTTTGGAACTTGTGAGCCGAGAGTTCCCAGACCTTACATTATGTGTCTCGACGAACGGTCTTGCGCTTCCACATAACGCGCAGAGGCTGTATGATCTCGGAGTGAGGTTCTTAACGGTCACAATGAACGCCTCCGACCCGGCGGTCGGAGAGATGATCTACGGCAAAGTGCAATGGGAAGGGAAGACCTATTCCGGAAAGGAAGGCGCCGAGATGCTCCTGCGGAACCAGCTTGCCGGGATCGAAAAATGCGTTGAGCTGGGGATGATGGTGAAGATCAACATCGTAATGGTGCCGGGTATCAACGATGAGCATATCCCCGAACTTGTAAAGAAGGTCAAAGCTCTCGGAGTTTACATTGTCAACATCCTTCCGCTGATACCTGTGGAGGGTACAAAATTCAGCGGCAGAAGGGCTCCGACACCCGAAGAAAGGAAGAAACTGATGGATGCCTGCGAACTTGACGTGAGGATGATGAGACACTGCAGGCAATGCAGAGCTGATGCCATCGGGCTTTTGGGGGAGGACCGATCATCGGAATTCATGAAGATGGGGTCCTGCCAAGCCGGATGCGGACCATCCTCGGATCGCTCCGGACCTTCGCTGGTAAAGGTTGATGAAAAAGGTCCTCTCAGAATAGCGGTCGCCACATCCGGCGGGAAGATCGTTGACAGCGGGTTCGGGAACGCTCCGCGTTTCGATGTATATGAGATATCAGAGGATAATGCGGAATTTCTCAGGACAGTGGTCGTCGACACATCGAAGAATGTGGCGGGGAGCTCGCACAAAGAGCACATAGAGAACATCGCAGACCTTTTGGACGATTGCTCGGCGATCATTGTGAAAGAGATCGGCCCCATGCCCGCTAAGCTATTGGAGAAGAGAGGAAAGACCGTAAGGATATACTCAGGAGAAGTCGGAAGAAGTGCATTCGGGCTGCGCGGTCTGTGAGGAACGGCTGCATTTCCCGCATTTTTTTGATGAAAGATTTCTACTCTATTAGAAAACTTCTTTATATAATATAAAGTTTTACAGTTCATTAGAAAACAATGATATCTGAAAACAAAGTCCTGCGTGAAGACTGTCTCAGAACACTGAGAAGCGGAAAGGATGTAACGAACACCGTGAAGATAATCACGGGCGCGAGAAGGTGCGGCAAATCAACAGCAATGCGTCAATATATCGATGAGTTGAAGAGAAACGGCATAAGCAGCGACAGAATATTCCTTTTCGATATCGAATCCAAAGAATATGAAGATGTGAAGGATTTCAGAGACCTGAATGCCGCAGTAGCGTCGAAAATAACCATTAAGGACAGAGTGTACGTCTTCTTTGATGAGCCCCAGAAAGTGGATGGGTGGGAAAGGACGATAAATTCGCTGATGGTAGATTATGATGCGGACATATACATAACCGGATCCAACGCATATCTCCTTTCATCTGAATTGGCCACATACATGTCCGGGAGGTACATAGAGATAAAAATGCTCCCGCTGTCCTTTAAGGAGTATCTTGAACTTCATCCCCCCAACGAAAAAAAGAACATTGATGTCAGATTCGCCGAATATATGCAGTACGGCTCCCTGCCGATCATCGACCCGGATACAGAAGATAAAGAATTCGTGAACGGGCAGATAGAGGGGGTTTATAACACTGTTCTCGTCAAGGATGTGCTGAAGAGATTGAAACCAAAAGATGTTGTTCATTTGGAAAATGTTTCAAGGTACCTTTATTCAAATATAGGGAACCTTACAAACGCCTTCAACATCTCCAAGAGCTCCGGCATAACGCCAACGACCGTTGGATCATACATCAAAGCGCTGGAAGATGCTTACCTTTTCTACAAAGTGTACCGCTATGATGTCAAAGGGAAAAGGATACTGAAATCGTCAGAGAAATATTACGCCTCGGACACAGGGATAAGGAATGTTGTCCTCGGAGATCCGGGCTCCGACACAGGGAGGCTGTTGGAGAACATAGTTTTCCTGGAACTGATAAGAAGAGGCTATAAAGTGACCGTTGGAAGCTACAAAGATCTTGAGATAGACTTCACTGTGAAGAGATCTGGGTCCGGAACAGAATATTTCCAGGTCACAGAGAGTCTGATCAACACAAACTCTGCAGAAAGAGAGATAAGGTCCCTGGATTCCGTGAAAGATCATTGCCGGAAGACCGTATTGTCATTGGACAAAATACTGAAGAGCCCAGGAAATGGGATAAGACACCTGAACGTGATCGATTGGCTGCTTAGCGAAGGATGACCGTCGGTGTTCTTCGGAATCAGGTAGTGTATATAAACAAGAAAAGTATCGCCGAATAATAACATAAGGTGAAGCATCAATGGACGCACAGGGACTCAGGGACGCATACGTGAATTTCTTCGTTGAGAGAGGGCATACATACATCAGATCGGCTTCGCTGATACCTGAGAACGATCCAACCGTGCTGTTCACCACCGCCGGAATGCATCCTCTTGTCCCTTATCTGCTCGGGGAGAAGCACCCCGGAGGGAAAAGACTGGTGAACTTCCAGAAGTGCATCAGAACAGGAGATATAGAAGAGGTGGGAGATGCTTCGCATCTTACTTTCTTCGAGATGCTCGGCAACTGGTCCCTCGGGGATTACTTCAAAAAAGAATCGAT
>JAIRQG010000096.1 GCA_031256615.1 Candidatus Methanoplasma sp.
TATCGGGTATCGGACTTAGTCAAGAAAACGTTCCTGAACCACGTTACGGTCTCATATTACTTGGACCTCATCATGCATGTCCAGAATAACTTGCCCAAGATCGAATATGTTGAAAAAAAGAGGAACTCCTTTGTAAAGATATTAAAAGAAGTGGAGTTGCCACTGTCTAATGAAGATTATATGTTATTATCGCTGTTCGACAAAGGTGCATTCACCAAATCAAAAGCAGTACCATTTTTTGAGAATTCGACAGATGTCCTAAACAAATTGAGAGAGTCATCGCTATTGGCGGAAACGTCAGAAAAAGTGTTCTTACTGCCAGATGGAATAGTAATGGCAGCAGAACTTGCAGAAAAAAGAGCGGAATTTGTTCTCAGTCGCCAATAAGAGAAGGTCATCGAAAGGGGAGAGAAAAAGATAGAAGAATGGGTACGACCGGCAAACGTCAAAGTAGAGGCAGAGTCAAACCAAGAATGTTTCCGCCCCGTGCCAGATGCACCCATATATGCAAGCCCAGCTGCCTGATCTAATCAACAGAGAGGAATCAATCATGGACGTAATGATCAAAAAGGGAAGAGCAGCAACATTCACAAACGCATATGCGACCAACGTTTTACTGAGTGAAATAGACTCAGATGTCAGAATATATGCGTTCAATGAAGTAATAGACTATGGGACCGAGAGAATTGCTATTTCCGAAGGCTCCATAATAATGACAGATCAGGCAACGATTCTTCTGTATGAACAGCTGAAGGAATTGATAGACAGGTGGAGGATGGAGGGAAAACAGGCAGAGGTGTCTGCACAAAGAAGAGAAGTACTTGAAAAAATAAAAGATAAGAAATAAAGGCAACAGTATTAGTGCGTTCAATGATAACGCTCGGCATCGAAGGAACGGCCCATACGCTCGGAGTAGGTGTGGTGGATTCTGAGAAGAAGGTCTTATCGAATGTTATAGATATGTACAGACCGCCCGAGGGAGGACTGCACCCCCGAGAAGCCGCCAATCATCACTCGGACGTTGTTGCATCTGTCATATGCAAAGCGGCGGAGGAAGCGGGGATCACTCTGAATGATGTTGATCTTATTTCCTTCTCAATGGGACCGGGACTCGGCCCTTGTCTGAGGGTAGCCGCCACAGCCGCCCGTTCTTTATCATCAAGACTCGGGATCCCTATCATGGGTGTGAACCACTGTGTCGCGCATATCGAGATAGGCAACGCGACCACCGGCTGCAGCGACCCCACTCTGCTTTATGCGTCCGGAGGGAACACGCAGGTCATTGCGTATTCCGATGGAAGATACCGCATATTCGGGGAGACACAGGATGTCGGGATAGGGAACATGCTGGACAAGCTCGGACGCGAGCTCGGCCTTGGATTCTACGCCGGACCGACGATAGAGAAGCTTGCTAAAGAAGGCGACAAGCTTCTGGATCTGCCGTACTCTGTTAAGGGTATGGATGTGGCTTTCTCGGGGATAATGACAGCAGCCCTTGTCCTGAAGAAAAAAGGTTGCAGGCTGGAAGATATTGCGTACTCCATCCAGGAGACCTCTTTCTCCATGCTCACAGAGGTCACCGAGAGGGCGATGGCGCACATAGGCAAGGACGAGGTCCTTTTGGGCGGAGGTGTCGCTCAGAATCAGCGCCTGCAGGAGATGATAAGGGTCATGGCCGAAGACCGGGGAGCGGAAATGTTCGTTCCGGCGAGAAGATTATGCATAGACAACGGCGCCATGATCGCATGGCTCGGCAATATCATGTACAACTCCGGGGTAAGAATGGGAATCGAGGATACCGCAATAATACAAAGGTTCAGAACGGACGAGGTCGAGGTAACATGGAGATGATTAGAGACCTAGCTGTCTTTCGATGATCTTATCGAGATTGGAAAGCATCTCTTCGCATCTCTCTTTCGGGCAGGAACCGCCGCTGGCGATCCTGTGTCCGCCGCCGGTCCCGCCGACCGATCCGCATGCCTCTTTCAATGCTGCGGAAAGGTCCACTCCGCTGTCCAAAAGGTCGAACGTAGCCCTTCCGGATATCTTCGCGATATCCTCTGAACGGTTAACTCCTATCGTAGGTTTGGAGCGGCTGCCTATGAAGTTCATCGCGATCCCGCAGACCATTCCGGTGAACCCCAGATCTGAGCTGTCGAACCACTGTATGTTCTTCATTTGATTAAGTCCAGATCTCTTCAGGGACAGCACGCTCTCGATTATCTGCGTGCGTGCGGTGTTCTCATATTCCGCTGCCTCGGAAAGACTCTTTGCATCCCCCATCCCCGCAGAAACCCCAACGCCTCCGAGACCAAGACGCCCGCAGCCGTTCAGCAGCGATCCGAGGGTCTCCGCATCCGTGTTCCAATCCCTGAGCTGATATCTGACGCGGGATATCTCGAACATTGTCTGCATCGGCGTTCCCTGTTCCGTCAGTTTCAGAGCGATGAGCGACGACAGTTTCCTTCTTTCATTCTCTGTGAGGTCCTTGGAATATTTTTCCCTCCCGATCCCTGTGGAATCGAGCAGTTCAGCGATGCCTTCCGCGTCCCCGCTCACGCCGTTGATGTACGGGTCGGTTGACAAGTATAATTCGGACACAAGCTGTCCCGAAGGTATCAGCGAGCCCTCTGCGGCCTTTATGTAGCCTTTTTTCAGCGCTCCTTCGTAGAGGTAGATGTTCAGTCCCTTCAGACCGTTTATGTGCTGTCTGTCGCCCGCGATCCCGGCGAACGCGACCTGGACCAGATCCCAGTTCTTTTTGTCCACCGAGATCGAGAAAAGGAACGACATCGTCGCTCCGCATCCTGACGTCATCCCGTCTATTCCGTATAGATGGGGGTTCGCGTAGCATATCCTCTTCGCCTGCCGTTCGGCGGTGTGATGGTCAAGCACGATAACATCGCATTCCAGAGCGTCCAGCTGTTCTATGTAGGATGCTCCGAGGTCTGAGATGATGATGCATTCCGCAGGGGTTTGTTTTATTATCTCCATGTTGCGGTCGTTGAGGCTTGTGAAAAGGGTCACCCTGAACTCTTTCCCTGCTCTGAGAAGCGTCTTTGCGATTATTGATGCGGATGATATTCCGTCCGCGTCATAATGCGAATAGACCTGAATGAAGTCGTGGCCGCGGATGATATCGGCGGCTTGAGATAAGGTTGTAAGAAGTTTGGAAGGGAGGACGGTGTCGTCCATAAGACCCTCATTTGAGCATTATCTCGGCGTTCTCAAGAGAATATTTCCAGTTCTCGGGGAGGACGCCGTTCCTTTTGTAGTAGCGTTCCAGTCTCCTGATCCTTGCTTCGATCAGGTTGAGCCCCCTAAGGTTGGAAACGTCCCCTCTGTTGTTCTTTACGTGAACATTCAGGGAGATCGCCCTTCTCATAAGGTTCGAAAGGTCTTCCGGAAGATCGGGCATGACTCCTTTCTCCTTCATGATCTCGGTAACGGTCTTTCCCGTTGCCAGTCTCACGTCGGGAACGCCGTACTGGTCCCTGAGTACAAGTCCGATCTTTGCGGATGTTGTTCCGTGCTCGGCGAACTGTACGATGAGGTCCTCTATTTCGGTGGCTGTAAGAGGCACCCACTCCGGGTTCTCAGTTATCATGGGGCGTTTTGAACAGGATTTGCCCTTTCTTCTTGCGTGCATTCTTGCCATATTTTGATTCTCCGATCATTATATATGCGGCGAGGCTACACACTCTTATCCAAAAGTAGTATAAAAGGTTGACCTACCTTTTTATTATGATAATAAGAGCGCAGGCACACACATGCTTAAAGGGAAGACCCTTTGCACATGGTCCGTGAGCGGACGGCGGAGCGCGCCTGCGGCACTACGTATTCGTACTCTGATCTTTCAAAGGCGGTGTCCGCGGGGATCTCCGCGAACAGCTCGGAGGACATCTCCGGCGAATCGTTCACTTTGCCGAGGAGCAGGCAGGCGCAGACGAGGCAGTGACCGATATCCATGGTTTTCACTATCTTGATCTCATACCCCGCTTCTTCTAAGAACTCTCTTTTCGCCGCATCCTCCGCTGATTCTCCCTCTTCGATCCGTCCTCCCGGCATTTCCCATCCGGCACGCTTCTCGTTGAAGACCATCAGGAAACGGTCGCCGCTGAAAGCGACGGCATAGACTGTTGCCATCAAACCCTCCTGAGAACGATCATCCGGTGGTCGTTCTCGTATGGTTCCAGGTCTCTTGAGTCAAGTATTGCGAATCTTCTTTCCTTAAGCTTTTTTTCGGATGCTCTGTATATTTCGGAGGGGTGGGAGGCAACATCCTCCGACCTGGCCTTTATGGCGATCATTCCGGTATCGGCGTGGAAGAAGTCCATGTTGTCCGCGATAATGTCGGCCTGCCTTTTCTGTGCGACGTCCGCATATACCATATCCACCTGCCCGACGGCAAATTGGTATTCTTCGGGGTTGGCGGCGTCTCCGAGGATGGGGATCATATTCGGCCGGACGGCGCAGGTTGCCACAAGGTCCCTGAACATCCGCGGCGCGAATTCCACGAAGTATATCTTTCCCTCCGTCGCGATATCTGATATGTGAGACGCAGTGGTCCCGCTGGAAGCTCCTAGGTAAAGGACCCTGCTGTCCTTTGCTATGGGGAAAACACTGCCGCCGTTTCTGATGTAAGCCGCCAGCTTGCTTTTTCGGGGGTTCCATTCGCGGTATTCTCTGTCTGAGAAGTTCACAAGCCTCTCCCCGTAAACTCTGGTGCCCGGGGCGGAGGATACCGTGTAGAGTTTATCATTCTCCGAATACACCAAACCGCCGGCGGAACCTACGGGGATCATTGCCGTGTAATAGGCACGCGGTTTAATAATTGGTATGCGGAAGGAACCGGCAGGTAAACAGCATCATTTTTATTCTTGGGGTCAATGTTCACCTATGCCCGATGAAGGCTCGACATTCTTATCAGACCGTGCCGGACTGTTCAAAATATTAATGCTGACAGGCGCTGTTATCGGGGTATTGAGCGTGTTCATGTCCTGGTTCAGCATAGATTATGTTTTTTTCCGGTTCGACTATGCTGGATATGATTTCTATCTGAAAAGTTTCGACTACCCAGACAATTACCCAGGTATAGGGTATTACGCATACATGCCGTTTATCGTCCTTGGGTCATCCATTCTCGCGGCGGTCTTTTCAGTATTGTCTTTTTTCACCAGATACGAGAAGAAAGGGACTGTTCTCGCGACTGTCCTCGGAATGGTAATGCTGGTATCAACGCTTCTTTATGTGTTTTACCCAGAATCAAATATCGTGATCTCCAACTCATCAGCGGTCATTATCAATGAAATGAGACTGCTGGATCATCTGGGCGGAGGCGTCTATTCCGCATGCATCGCATGCATGTTCCTGATCCTGGGAGGGATCCTCATACTGGTGTTCCGCGGGAGAAGCGGCCTTGATCCCAAGGCTGAATAATCAAAAGAGCAATATATTGAGACCAACTCTTTACGGTCATGATGGATGTTCTCAGCAACATCGCGGATGCGGTGGAAGAGGCTGTCAGGAAGATACCCGATTCGAAATGCAGGGGAGAATGCATCGGCATGGGTGCCGATGGGACAACCACGTCCCAGATAGACAAGATAGCGGAGAACACCGTTCTAGCATACATCCAAAAGAACAAGATCCCCCTGAACGTTCTGAGCGAGGAGATTGGGTTCGTCGACAACGGATGGAGAGAAACCCTGGTCCTTGACCCGGTAGACGGTACATCGAATGCCATCGCCGGGATCCCGCTTTACACAGTATCCATGGCGGTCGGTACGAAATCTCTCTCCGATATCCACACCGCATACCTCAGGAACCTGGCCACCGGCGACGTCATCACGGCGGAGAAGGGGAAGGGGGCATACAAGAACGGACACAGGATACGCGTAAGGAAGGCGGACATGGAAGACCTGTTTCTGATGATATACCTCGGCAACGGCGCCCATTCCGCATCGTTCAGTCTTGCAAAGAGAGTGAAATCCTCGCGTGCCCTTGGCTGTGCATCGTTGGAGATGGTGCTCGTCGCGGAGGGAGAGGCGGATGGTTTCGTAATGCACACGGACAGATATTCCCGTGCGGTCAGGATCGTCGACATTGCGGCCAGCGCGCTTGTCCTGAGAGAAGCGGGGGGAGAGATCTACGATCTTGAAGGGAACGTGCTGGATATGGGCTTTGACATAGGATGCCGCTCCAGTTTCATCGCTTTCGGCGACAGGAGGGTATATGATTTCATTGCCCGGCTGAAGAGCGACATATCGGGATCGCCGAGATACGGCATAAGCGTGAACACAAAGGTTCCAGAAGCCAAAGAATATACAAGAAGGGTGATGAAGGCCCTCGAAGGCTGCGATTACATACTGGATAAGGCCATCGCAGATGAATTTGATATGAAAGGATTCCCCGTCGAGGAAATGAAAGTGGATATCATGATAACCATTGGGGGGGACGGAACAATCCTCCGCACATTCATGAAGAACAAAGCCCCGCTGATAGGCATAAATGCGGGCGGGGTAGGATTCCTCGCCGAGGTCAGCGCGAAGGACATAGAGGAAGGGATCAGAAGGCTCCGCAACGGGGAGTACATCGTAGAGGAGAGGTCCAAGCTCAGCTCATGGTATGAGGGAGAATACCTCGCAGAGGCGGTCAACGAAGCTGTCGTTCATACCGATTCGATAGCAAAGATAAGGCACTTCAGGGTCTATGTGAACGACAAACTCATGACGGACGTCCGCGCCGACGGGATAATGGTATCGACGCCGACCGGCTCCACCTGCTACGCGATGAGCCTCGGGGCGCCGCTTATTGATCCCAGGGTAAATGCCGTGGTGGTCGTTCCAATGGCGGCATACAAATTCTCATCTAGGCCGTTCGTAGTGCCGGCGGATGCCAAGATCACGGTGGAGGCGGTCATGGACAGCGGCTGCCTGCTGGTGGTCGACGGGCAGGAAGAATATGAGATAAAGGGGAAGACCCGCATAGACTTCATCAGGTCGCCGGACACTGTAAGATTCATAAAATTCAACACAGACTTCTATTCCAAAGTTAGAGAGAAACTGGTGAACTCGTTATGAGCATCAAGATATACGGCGTAAGCGTGGATTTCATCGATGGGTTCAATGAATCCGCGAAAGCGGCGTATCCGGATGAGTTCATCTGCTTCCACCGGGCATATGACGGCGTTATCACAGAGATGATATTGGTGCCGGGGTCGATCTACGGCGAAAGCCACAGTTTCATAAACGACTGGATGATGCCAGTTGACTTCCATAAGTCGGGATCCGCTCATTCGCATCCCGGTTACCGCAACGATCCGTCGGATGCGGACCTTGACTTCTTCAGCAATATGGGCGGGGTCCATTTCATAACATGCCAGCCCTACGACAGAAAAAGCTGGAAAGCCTATGACTCAAGGGGAAGCGTCGTGAACCTTGATATAGTCTTCTGATCACATGCAGTCGCGGACGATCCCTTTTGCAAGCTCCATCATACTGACCGCATAAGCCTTATCTTTCGCCTCGGCGGTCACATCGATGTGTTCGGGGTCATCCGCGTTCCTGGCGATAGCGAACCATCCGCCGGACATGCGCACCCTTTTTCCCTCGATCTCCCAAGCCTCTTCGGTGTCAAGTTCCTTCAGCCTGTCGTTGAGTTTTTTGTTGAAGAGCTCGGTGTTTCCCGGACCGTACAAAGAATCCCGGAGGACAGTGTATCTGGGGAAGGATGCAAGAAGGCAGCTTATGCTGTCATCTCTGGATATCTTGGCAAGTATCACCGCCGCGTTTATTGCATCGGGGCACAGCGTCACATCCGGGAAGATGAATGTTCCATTGGTCATCGCGCCCATCGCGGCACCGTATTTCTTTATGGCGGCGGTTATCGATTCCAGATCATTGTCTGCCCGTATTATCCGCCTTTCTTCTTTGGCCGCTGCATCGCCTGGAACCCCGTTGCCGATCAGGCCCCTGAATGCATCGTCGACCACAGCGGAAGCGTTGAAAGGTATCACTGCGGAAGAGGGTTTGAGATGCATAAGCAAAAGTGCCAATATGTTCTCTGGGTCAACGTAGTTCCCTCTTTCGTCGATAAGCGCAAGCCTTGTTCCGTCCCCGTTAAGTGCGATGCCTATGCTTCCAAGCTCCATACCGACGAACTCCGCAAGATTGGAGACATCATCGGCACTCACCCCCGGCGGTCTGGGACTGTACTGTGTATCGTACTGCGCATTGATAGCCGTCAGATCAACGCCGACGGATGCCAATATCTGAGGCGCACATACAGATGTGCTGCCGCATCCGCAGTCCAATATTATGGGCGTATCTATGTCCTTTCCGTGTTTTTCGCGGATCGTTCTGTTATAATTCCTGTCAGCCGAGTCGCAGAGCCGCAGTTTACCGATGTCCCGATACCCAGGAAGGGGCAGGTCCCTCATTCCCGTCACAATCATCTGCCGCAGCTGTTCCTGCGTGAAGATGGAGCCGTCGGAGCCCATGATGTATATCTTGCTGATCGTCCCCTGCTCATTCGGTTCTCCCACCATAAGCATGCAGTCTGAGTCCTTTGACGCCAATGCAACCGCGGGAGCCGGGGCTATGTCCGCATCGTTCACGTCTGCGCCTGCCGAAAGCAGCCCGCTTATAAGGGCATTCTTGACCATCCTGCTGTTTGGGCCGTTATCGGACCCAATACACACTCTTTTGTAGGATCGGCCGACCATCCGCCCTATTCTAATGGCGTTTTCTGCGGTCATATCGCTGTCCGTTATCGAACGGAGCGTCAAAGCGGGGGTATCGTTCATTGATACCAGAGAAGAATCCCGATTGATATTTCTTGTCATTCGTAAGGCAATTGACCCAGCATAAAAAATGCTTTTTAGGCCTTTAAGCACGTTTTTTGAGGTGATTTATTAACAACTTTTAAATATCCCCCATCTGGATATTTATTTCGCACTATGCCAGCAGGCAAAAGGTGAGTGAAACATATGGTAATGGAGAAAATAGATGTTGCAAAAGCAAAACAAATTGCACAGAACAAAGGTCTCAAACCTGGGAAGGTAAAAGGTACTTCGGGGGTTCAGTTTACCAAAGGGAATAACAACAGGTTGTCTGTAATAACATGGGATGAGTTCGAGGCGATCCTCAGACAGAGGAAACTTGCTATATACGAAAGCGGCGGGTGGATGAAGATAATGAAGGCGTGAGTTTCCGAACTCACTCGTGCATGTCGCCCTTGGTGTGCACGTAATTCTTTATATGAAAAAGTAATTCAGCCCGAGTAGGCAGGGGTAGTCAAGCCTGGCCAACGACGCTAGATTCAGGGTCTAGTCCTTAGTGGTCCGAGGGTTCAAATCCCTTCCCCTGCACTATTAGATTTATCTTGCGATGTTCCTTTCTTGAAATCCTCATGTGTGTAAACAAGGCGAAACTTTGTTGAAGCTTAACATCTGGGTCCTTTGATTTTTCAGTGCGCTGAAGGTAAATGAGCAGCATTCGCTGACCATTGCACCGCTCGGCTCGGCATGATCAAAACCTGCTTTCATCAGGATACAGATCCTTTAGATCTATCCAAAAAAATTTTGGAATGCCTAACTTTATATATCTTTAGGATATCCTAAAATTATGCAAGGCAGCTGCGAACAAGACTGTACTCACGGCAGCAAGTGTGAAGGAAAATGCACGGGCAATATGTGCGTGCCGATCGAGGGGGGAGCGTTCATCTCAGAAAGCGGAGTGCCGTTGGTGGCAGCAAAGATCGGAGATGGCGGCAAAATCGTCAGAGTATCCGGAAAACAGGACACAAGGAAGTTTCTGTGCGAGCTTGGTTTCGTCATAGGGGCACACGTGTCAGTTGTGAATGAGAATTCCGGAAACATGATTTTGGGAATAAAAGGGTCCAGAGTGGCGATGGACAGGGCGATAGCATCGAAGATATTCTTTGCTCCGGTATAAGGCAGGGAAACGCGCCTGCGGCGCGCATGACCTGATACATACCATAGCTACAGTATCGATATCATGAATTGAGGATGTGTTGAATAATGACGGCGCAGATCGCTTTGATAGGAAACCCGAACTCGGGGAAGACCACGATGTTCAACAAACTCACCGGAAGTTCCCAGCGTGTAGGGAACTGGCCGGGAGTGACGGTGGAACGGAAAGAGGGCAGACTGAAGAACAATGAGGATATTGTCGTTGTGGATCTGCCGGGGATATATTCTATGTCCCCTTATTCTCCCGAAGAGATAGTATCTCGGGACTTTTTGCTGAACAGCAAGCCGGATGCGGTCGTCAACATAGTCGACGCCTCGAACCTGGAGAGAAATCTGTATCTGACGACGCAGATCATCGAGATCGGCATCCCGACGGTCATTGCGCTGAACATGATGGACGTGGTCAGCAAGAAAGGCGTCAAGATAGACGTAGGCAGGCTGTCCAAGGCTCTCGGGTGCATTATAATCGAGACATCCGCTCTAAAAGGAGACGGCATCGAAGAGCTTACGGAAGCCATCGTGTCCCTGATAGGGGCCGAAGAAAGCAGCGGCCTGATCTACTCAGAGGTTCTGGAGGGATACATCTCCAGGATGGAAGAGACGATACAGGGGAAAGTACCGGAGGAGCTCATAAGATGGTACGCCCTCAAACTGCTGGAGAGAGATGAAAAAGTTAAAAGTGACATAGGCCAGGATACCTGGTACAGGATCGAGGCCATAGTATCTTCCATGGAAGAGAGGTTGGATAACGATGCCGACGGGATCATTGCAGAGGAAAGATACTCCCGGATAGAGAAGATAATGAGCGATGCCGTCGACAGGGGCAACGTAAAGATAGAAGAGGTCCCCTCCGACAAAATAGACAGGATCGTGACGAGCCGCTGGCTGGGGATCCCCATATTCATCATGATAATGTTCGCGATATATTTCGTCGCGATCGAGACCGTAGGAGGGTGGGGGACAAACATGCTCAATGAGTATATCTCCGACACCCTGATGCCTGCCGCCAAAGAGTGGCTTGTCAACGCCGAGGTCGCAGACTGGATGGTGGGACTGATCGTCAACGGCATCATCGCAGGTGTCGGAGCAGTGATAGGATTCCTGCCGCAGATGATAGTGCTGTTCCTGGTATTGGTCCTGCTTGAGGAATGCGGATACATGTCCAGGGTGGCTTTCATAATGGATCATATCTTCCGCAGGTTCGGCCTGTCAGGGAAATCGTTCATCTCCGTTCTGGTGGGAATGGGATGCGGCGTCCCCGGCATAATGGCATCCAGGTCCATCGAAGGGAAGGCGGAGAGAAGGATAACCGCAATGACGGTCACTTTCATACCGTGTTCTGCGAAACTGCCTGTGATCGCTCTGATAGCCGGCGCGCTGTTCGGGCAGAGCGCGTTCGTAGCCGTTTCCGTCTACGCCTTCGGCATAATATCCATACTGACGTCGGGAATAATCCTGAAAAAATGGAAATCGCTTTCAGGCACCCCGTCCCCATTCATCATGGAACTTCCGCCGTACCACGTACCGCATGCGCTGAGCGTCGTAAGGTCGACGGCGGAGAGAGCCTGGTCATTTGTCAGAATGGCCGGTACGATCGTACTGCTGGCGTGCGTGACCGTGTGGTTCCTTTCATCATTCGACTGGGGGCTCAGCATGGTGGACGCCGGAGATTCGATGCTGGCCGATATGGGTAATGTTCTCAGGTGGATATTCGTACCGCTTGGATTCGGGGATGATTGGCAGTTCGCCACCGCAACCCTGACCGGCCTGGTATCAAAAGAGAATATTATAGGGACAATGGGAGTTCTCTTCAGTTCCGGAGGAACGGGAGGCGAAGGGCTGTGGGATGTTGTGGGAAGCATGCTGACCCAAGCAGGAGGATATTCTTTCCTTCTGTTCAATATGATGTGCGCCCCGTGTTTCGCAGCGATCGGCGCAATGAGGGCCGAACTCGGGTCGTGGAAGGACACGGGGAAGGCGGTCCTCTATCAGTGCGCATTGGCGTATACGCTTTCGCTTGTGGTCTATCAATTCACCACAATATTCTTCGGCAACGGTCCCGAATGGTGGCTGGTTCTCGCGATAGCGGCGCTTGCCGTATCGATTTACCTGATCGTCGCAAAGGAACCGTTCGGATTCTTAAGGAGGGGACACGATGCTTAACGCCGCGACGCTGCTGGTAGGGCTGGCGGTGCTGGCCGCCGTGGTCCTCGCCTCATACTCTGTATACAGGACCGTCAGAAGGGGCGGTTGCGGCACCTGCAGCAAATGCTCTAAGTGCAAAGACTGCCAGGCCTGCGGGCAATGCCCGAAGAATGAGAAATAAGGCATTGCAAGCTGAACAGCGCGTTACCTCCACAATAAAGAGGCGGCCAGGAATATCACGATCAGCGTGATCAGCACCGTTGCGACCTTTGCCCATTTCCAGTCCTTTTCAGCTATGAGGCAGACGTAGGTCACCAAGACCCCCACGAACGGAGATGCGATGAGAATCAGAATGCCTGCCCACATTATCTCGTCGCCGTGATCCCCGCCTGAAAGCAGCAGCCCTGCCGCAAGGACGGCGACCCCGGTGAAGAGGCAGCACTTCAGGGCAAGCGAGGTGGCATCGTGCATTTTCATAGTATGCCTCCCGCTTCGAGGAAGATTATGACCGAGATCGCCAAGAGAAGTATCGAGAAATATTTTCTCATAGGTTCCGCATCAAGTTTCTTAGCGATCCTAGTGCCGATCATCGAACCCAAGAGTGCGCCCACGGCTATCGCGGCCGCATAATCCAAAAGAAGGTCTCCGTGGATGAAATAGATGATCGCGCCCGAGAATGCCGTTATCCCTATCATGTAACTGCTTGTCGCGCTGGCGACCTTGATCGGAACGTGCATGTAAACGTTCATCAGAGGCACTTTGATGGCCCCGCCGCCTACGCCCGTCATAGAGGACAGGATCCCGGCGCCCGTGCACACCAAAAGGCCTCCTTTTACATTCATTACATTATATTTCTTTACGGTCTGATCTTTGCTGTCTGTGTAGGTAAAGTTCATGCCCCCCTCGCCGTCGGAGTTCTCGATGATCTTCTCTTTCCTGAATATCATGTTCGCCGCGCTGTAGATGAGCACGCAGGCGAAGATGCAGAGAAGTATGTGATTTGCGACATACGCCGCAAGGACGGCACCGGCCATTGCGCCGACCGACGTTGTGATCTCAAGCAAGAGCCCGAGTCTGATGTTGGAGCTTTTGTTCTTCACATAGACGGATGCTGCCCCGGTGGAAGTAGCGATTATTCCTACCAGGCTCACGGCTATCGCCTCATTCGCAGACAGACCGAACAATAAAGTCAGGACGGGGATGAAGATTATCCCTCCCCCTATGCCGAAAATAGTGCCGATTATGCTTGCGCCCACGCCGATCGCGATAAGGGCAAGGATCAGTAAAGGATCCATGCTCCGGAGAGGGCATCGGGATATTAATTCTTGATGTAAAATATGTCCGGTTCTGCGCTGGCAACCGGTTTTTCTGACACAGAGGCGAACGGTTTTCCGGGGTCCGTTCCGGCTCGGCAGAAGGGGCAAACTATATTCTTCTAAAAATAATACCCTTAATAGCGCCGAGATTTTCTGAAAAGATTTATATACAATTCCTGAATACAAGGTTCTGCTCGATGAAACCCATCGGGTGATTCGTGTTAACAATCACGGATATTCGGTTCACAGAACAATTGTTCGTGACGCTTATTCCTGCTGCAGCAGTAGTCATTATATACTACATCTACATCGGGAGTATCCTGCCCAGACATCTACTGTCTGGCCGATAATAATCATGCACCCGGGGAGAGGTCCTCTTTCGGGGAAGAGGTGTAAGGGCTCCGTAATGGAGGATGAGATCGGATAAAGCCCAGTGATCACCGATCATACGCAACCTGGACGTGTGCTAGATCATACGCCAGCGGCGATGCTACGCCGCATGGGGAATGGTTCGGCTAGAGCGCTGAAGAAGGTCGTGTCAAGCTGCGATAAGCGTCGGGTAGGTGCAAGAAGCCTATGATCCGACGATCACCGAATGGGACTTCCTATTCTTCGGAATGATCAGTAATGATCGGGAACGCGGGGGATTGAAGCATCTTAGTACCCGCAGGAAAAGAAATCAATCGAGATGCCGTTAGTAAAGGCGATCGAACACGGTATAGGGCAAACTGAATCCCTTATGGAAACGTAAGGGAGATGTGGTGTTGCAGGCTCTTTTATTCCTAAGTCGAAAGATCCAAAGTTGACTGGAAAGTCACGCCATAGAGGGTGATAGCCCCTTAGGAGAAGGTCGATATGGAAATTGAAGATGTCCTTGAGTAACGTGCGTTGGATATCGCGCGTGAAGCTGGGAGACATTCACTTCCAACCCTAAATACGTCTCTAGTCCGATAGCGTAGTAGTAGTGTGAACGAAAACTGAAAAGTACCCTTAACGGGAGGTTAAAAGACCTGAAACCATGCGGTTATAGATTTATATAGCATCAAAGGAAAGAAACCAATTTTGGTGGACCAGTGTTATATTATTCGTTTAGAAAAACGATCCATGGAGTTCTGATCATTGGCGAGGTTAACTATTCAATTAGGAAGCCGAAGGGAAACCGATTGCCCGCAATTTTTATGAGGGGCAAGGTGTGCTCGCCTGGAGTCAATGGTGCGGATACCCGAAGCCGGTCGATCTATGCCTGAGCAGGATGAAGCCTCTCGAAGGGGAGGTGGAGGTCCGAACCAGTACTGATGTGCAAATCGTTTGGATGACTTGGGTATAGGGGTGAAAGGCCAATCTAGGCCGGAAATAGCTGGTTCCCCCTGAAACTAGTCGCAGCTAGATCTCGATTGAGATCGAACATGAGGTAGAGCACTGATTGAGCGTTTAGGGGAAGAAATTCCTCGGCGTTCTGTCAAACTCCGAACATGTGTTCATCGTAGACGTCGGGAGCAAGGCCATCCGGGGTAAGCTTGATGGCCATAAGGGAAACAACCCAGACTAAAGTTAAGGTCCCTAAGTTTCGGTCAAGTGTAATATGAAATGGCGTCGGCAGTCCAAGACAACCGGGAGGTGGGCTTAGAAGCAGCCATCCTTTAAAGATAGCGTAACAGCTCACCGGTCGAGATTGTGGGCCCAGAAAATGGACGGGGCTAAACCGAACACCGATACTTTAGAGTGCAGAAATGTAATCTGGTAAGGGGGCGTGGTGCATGGGCAGAAGTGGGGCCGTGAGGTCCTGTGGACCGTGTACCAACGAGGATCATGGAGAGAGTAGCAGCAAAGCACGGTGAGAATCCGTGTCGCCGCAGG
>JAIRQG010000072.1 GCA_031256615.1 Candidatus Methanoplasma sp.
CTTCCGAGGATGTAAGAGTCACATTTTTGCCCGCTTTTACCGTGAAAGCGGAAACGTTAGGATCATCGCTGTGTGCGATGATCGTGTAATACGTGCCGCCGTTTGAGTTAATGGCATCAGCAGCTACCTTTAGGTCGCTGTACGTACCAGTTATACCTCCGGCCACTTCGTAGTTTCCTGTCGCCGCAGCAGACGAATCGTCTGACTGCATGGGGAGGAAATACACCGATGCAGTTATTACCGCGATCAGTACAAAACATAAGACCCTGAACTCGACGGAACTGTGCGTCCTGGATATCATATCCTTTATTTTATAGTTCATTCTTGGCCCCCCTTTTTTGATTTTATAAACACAAACTGTATGAGTCTATGTGTTTATTAAGAGATTTAAATACTGCTACGGTGACATATGTATAAATATCTGTCCTAATAAATTCGCTCAGGTAGGATCGGCGGTCATTACAAGGTGCATCTCGGCAGACCGAAGCAATTTACAGAGAGGATCGAGAATACCATTATTCAGTGAGTTCAGTGATCAACTATTAATTGTAACAAATTATCAGCTAATATATCAAATATGTTATTTTAATATCGCTATAATGTAATAATATAACATATATATTAGTTTATAAGAAAACTATTATACCGCAAATCATCATTGCATTATCATGTATTTCCCATCAGATGTCTATGAGTTATCGGACACAGAGATAATCAAACTGATCGGAGAGAAGGTACGCACGATCAGGCTGAACAGCAACGTGACAAGGGAGCAGCTTCAGGAGGTGTCTGGAGTGCACGCAAAGACAATAGGGGATCTGGAAAGCGGCAGGAATGTCACGGTGGCCACATTGATCTCGGTCCTTAGAGGCCTCAGAAAACTGAACCTGCTTGACCGCCTTCTTGAGGAAGAGGCGGTGAGTCCCCTGCTTCTCTTTAAGGCGAAAGGAAACCCTCCGGTACGCGCAACGGGGCGCTCTTCCGAAGCTCGGAAGAAAAGGATGAACATATGAATATAATGGCCAAAGTGAACATATGGGGCATGACCGCAGGAGTGGCATACTGGGATGAGAGAGTAAGGTGTGCCAGGTTTCAATACAACCCAGCATTTGCAGAGAAAGGGATCGAGCTCGCCCCGGTCATGATGCCTCTCTCCGACGACATATACTCCTTCGAGAACCTGGAACGTTATGCTTTCAGGGGACTTCCGGGCATGCTTGCCGACTCTCTTCCAGACAAGTACGGCAACACGCTGATTGATATGTGGATCTACCGCAACGGGATCGATCCGAACAGCTTTACCCCTTTGGACAGGCTGTGCTACGTGGGCAGAAGAGGTATGGGCGCTCTTGAGTATGAGCCTGCGATCAAACATAACACAAGATCTGAAAAGATCGATGTAGACATGCTCTCCGCATTGGCCGCAGAGGTTGTCGGTGGAAAGGAGAAAGCATACGCCGTTATGTCCGAGAAAGGGATCGATGAACTGATATCAACGGGCACCTCCGCCGGCGGGGTGAGAGCGAAGGCTGTGATAGCTCTTGATGATTCTACAGGAAAGGTCATTTCGGGACAGGTACCGCATTCAGAAAGATATACGGACTGGATCATAAAATTCGATACGGAAGATGAGAATAAACGAGGGTTCTGCAGAGTAGAGCAAGCCTATTACAAAATGGCTTCCGATTGCGGCATCGAGATGAGCGAATGCCGTCTCCTTGAGACAAAAAGAGGCATTCATTTCATGACAAAGCGTTTTGACCGCATAGGCGGTGAGAAGGTACACACTCAGACGCTCAATGCTGTCGCACACTATGATTTCATGGTTCCCGCAGAACACTCATATGAACAACTGTTCTCGGTGATGAGGAGGATGGGGCTTCCGGCGTCCGATGCAGATGAGATGTTCCGCAGGGCGGCATTCAACGTCATAATGAGGAACAACGATGACCATACCAAGAACATCTCGTTCATTCTCCGCAGAGGAGGAGAATGGAGACTCGCCCCTGCATATGATGTCACCTACGCGTACAAACCCGGGAACGTTTGGATACAGGCACATCAGCTGACCATCAACGGCAGGACCAGAGACATCACGAAAGATGACCTCCTGGCACTTGCGTACAATGCCAATATCAAAGGTGCAGAGGATAAAATAGAAACCATCTTGGCGGTTGCGGACAGATGGAAAAACTACGCAGGCGAAAGCTCTGTACCTGCAGCGACATCAGAAAGGATCGGCGCTTCGCTGGAAGAATGCAGAACGTCGTTCATGTCGTGAAAATGAAAGCGAAGCCCAAGTTTCTTTATAATCTGAAGTAATGTGTAGTTCCATGGAGTTCAGGGGACTCACAGAAAAAGAGGTCAGAGACAGGGTTTCCGAAGGTAAGGTGAATAAGTTTGAGTCCCCGGTGAGCAGAAGCAATTTGGACATTGTCGTAAAGAACGTCTGTACCACATTCAACCTGATCCTTTTCATCCTGGGCGCAGCCCTGCTGTATTTTGACGAACCGATAAGCGCTCTGTCGGCAACCGGCGTCATTGCCCTTAACGTGCTGATCTCCACCATACAAGAAATGAGGGCAAAAAAAAGGCTCGATAAGATCGCACTGCTCCTCAGGCCGACGGTCCATGTTCTGAGAGACGGAGCAGAGATACAAATAGACCCGTCTGGGATAGTAATGGACGACATCATCCGTTTGTCCTCCGGCGATCAGGCACAAGTGGACGGTGAGATCCTCTCATCGAATTCGCTTGAAATGGATGAGTCGCTGCTTACAGGAGAATCCCGCACGGTGAGGAAACGTATGGGAGATACGATCTATTCAGGCGCCGTCTGCATAACTGGCGAGGGACATTACAGAGTAACAGCTCTGGGAGAGGACACATACGCATCGAAGATGCTGCTGAGCGCCAAGAAATACAAGAGAAAGAACACACCCCTGCAGAGGGAGACCTCCACCGTAACGAAGATGCTTATGGTCATGGCATTCTTCTTCCTGCTGGTACTTGCAGCGATCAATGCTTTTACGGGCAGCGGGGCCAAGCTCTTTGCGATAAAGTCGGTGCTGGTCCTGGACATCGTGCCGGTGGCCCTGTTTCTTCTCATCACGATTACTTACATGATAGCGGCCGTCAGGATGGCGAACAGCGGCGTGCTGATGCAGAACTCGAACTCGGTCGAGTCGATGAGCCATGTAGACACGGTATGCATGGACAAAACAGGCACGATAACAACGAACAAGCTCCTCTAC
>JAIRQG010000076.1 GCA_031256615.1 Candidatus Methanoplasma sp.
ATCCATCGGTACCGCGGCCGTAATGCCGGAATCCCTTTTCGTATATGGGCAGCGGGTCTCGCCTTCCGGGATATCTCGGCACACTTCAATGAGCTGATCGATATCCACTCCGTCGGCCAATCCCTCCATGCCGTCAAACACCTCTTTATCGGATAATCCGTCCGTGCTCAGTCCCAAGAACCTCTCCTGTAACTTAAGGTCCGCATCCCTTCCTATTACTCCCAGCACTTTTATTTTCGAATCGTCCATCGCATCCTTCAGTTTGTTCTCGTGCTGTGTTCCGGATACGTTGTTGAGGATCACCCCCGCTATTTCTACCTCTTTATCATAAGATCTGAAACCATTCACGATTGCGGCAGCACTCCTTGTAAGCGATCTCGCATTGACCACAAGCACCACCGGGAGTCCCAGCAGTTTCGCTATCTCTGCGGTGGAACCGGAATCATCCTTCCCGGACTGTCCTTCAAATAATCCGCGCACCCCTTCGATGATAGAAATGTCTGCGCCTCTTGACCCATAGACAGCGATATCCCTTACAACCTCCTTTGGCATCATAAAAGAATCCAAGTTCCTGGAGTATCTTCCCGTGGCTGCCCTGTGATACATCGGATCGATGAAATCTGGACCCACTTTGAACCCCTGTACCTTCATTCCTCTGGAGAGCTTCCTCATAAGTCCCGTGGCAATGGATGTCTTACCCACACCGGACCCTATGCCTGCTATCACCACCCCTTTCATGAGATGTCCCTCAGCATTTCCCTGATCGTATCTCCTGTCTCTGTAGGCACTATCTTCCTGACGTTCATGACCATCTGATGGGATGATATCTCCCCTACTGCGTCATATCCTTTCGAGAGGTAATTCGATAATTGTCTCGGCTGGTCCGTTATCAGTATTTGGCTTTTGTCCAGGTCTGGATATGCATGAGGTATCCCCGCTATAACGATGAGATCGGGAGAATGTCTGTCGACTGCTTCTTTCATGTCCTCCCCGATCACCGCATACTCATCCAGACCTCCCACGATATCCGCTGATATCCCTTTCGCGCTCAGTTCCGAAAGAATGTCCGCTGCGTATCCTCTGATCCTCGGGAGCCCTTTCTGCGGGTCGAGGTTTGCTATGTATACTGCCTTTCCCCCTAATTCTTTACATGCTTGATCTACAGCAAGGAAGAGGTCCGAGAACCGATATGCCAGCTCTTTCTTTGATATGGATACCACAGCAAGTTTTCCATTATTGGAAAGGCATCCTATGATCTTTTTTGCAACACCCATCTTCGTGGGGCCGTTGGATGGCTGGAGATACTGAACGGATGCCATTCCCCTTTCCTTCTCCATTTGCGTGGCCATCGATAAAAGATATTTCTGGCGGTCCGCCTCCTCTTTGGGTATCAACCCCGCCTTTGCCGAGGCTTCGACAGCCATTATTGCTCCTGCCGTGTTGTTTCCCATACAGCCGTGGCAGTCGACTGATACCGTCCTGCAGCCGACGCCTGACCTTCTTATGGATGCTTCCATATCCTCTCCGATTATCATGCTGGAACATGTCCCGATGACCGCGATCGACCTCGGAGAGAATCTTCTTTCTGCTTCTCTCAGAGCATCCTCCAACTTACCGGATGCCCCGAATATCAGGTCATCATCATTCATTGCCGTGGTCATGACCCTTATGCCGGCATCTTCTATCATCCTCGATGCCATGAATCCGCACCCTGACGGCCCGTGTATGATTACAACATCCACATCAATGTCCCTCAGCATGTACAATGCGGCTATTATCGGATTTGGGCGGGGATGGATATTCACTGATATCCCTCTTTGACCAGCCTTACGACGACGCTTCTTTCATCCGGTATTTCTTCGCCCGCGAGCCGGAATTCCGCGCCCCTCTTTACTGTCATTTCTTTCATCTGTTCCGCATCCATCTTTTCGCAGACCTTGATGTTCACTGGATCAAGTATCACAAGTGTGTCTTTGATCACGCCCATTGACTCAAGTGTGTCCAGGGTCTTGGACAGCGACATATGGGATATCCCAGGGTTTCTGTCCGTTACCTCCCATCCTTTGTCCAAGCGCCTGAGTTCTCCTCTTCCCGGGACCCCATTAAAAGTCTCCAGCCCCCTGATCACTTGGTCTGATGGGATCTTCATCTCGATGCACGCTTCCAGAACCGCCTCTATCGTGTCCGTGTACTGCAGCTGCAGATAGCTTCCGGGCAGGCAGAGTTCGTGCCTGCCGCAATAATCTATTGCGATCTTTACCGGCTTCCCTATCTCTGCCTTCCCCAAAACGTTCACTCTTCCTCCGAAATATATCAGAGGCTTGCCGTATCTGCTCCATATATCAGATTCTGAACGCGGAACTATGTTCTTCCCTTCCGATAATATCGATGCTTTAGCATCGGAGGCCTTCCTCGTATTTGCGGCTATACCATAATCCTCTGCGAGATTCGTGATTATCGACAGCTCGGCTTTGCCGCTGCCTCCCAGCGATACTTCGGCTATCACCGTATCATATCCTTCGGGAAGTCTCAGCAGGGACGGCGGTGCGATGCTGATCCTCTTTTCGATCGCGTGCTCTCCGTCCCTCCACACGCCCTGGCCCCTTGAGGTGTGCAGGAATATGCTCCTGCCGTCCAGCGACAGGATGTGCGCCAGCAGATAACAGCAACTGGTCTTTCCTTTTACTCCGGTCACCTCGATCCTCGATCTCCTTTCCGACAGCTCGCCGACCGCTTCGTGGAATGTTTTCCTTTCGGCGTATTCGACGCCGTTCAGAAACACATCCGGACAATGTACGGGCATCAAAAGAAGATCATAGCGGCCTCTCGGCACTTTGCGGTGGACAGATATGCCCAGATCTATCATCTCCGATATTACTTCCTCCTTTGCTATGCCATAGACATCCACACAGACCGCAGAGTACCCCTTTTTCAGATATTCGGCGGCAAGTATGTTCCCTCCGTGAACCGGGTCCAGTATCAGCACGTTCATGTTGCTTCCCCATTGCGGATCTTTTCCGCTATTATGTCCGTAAGTCTCGGATCGATCCCGATGGGTGTAGCGTACTTCACCGTCACGCTGCGGCCTTCGTGAACAAATGAATCCTCCGTTATGCCGTCCCTGAGCCTTATCTTCCCCGGGACATCGTGCTTCAGGTGGGCACCCAGAGATATGAAAAGCGGCAGAACTATTATTTCTTCGGCCCCCTTCGATATCATTTCCGAAAATGCATCTTCGACGGCCGGTTCGTCGAATTCGTTGAACGCATACATTACATTGACATATCCCATCTTCTTCAGTTCATTCGCTTGGAAGAGGATCGTATCTTTATTATGGGGAAGTCTCGACCCATGCCCGATCACCATTATTCCTCTTTTCTCTCCGCCTTTGCTGAGCTCCTCTATTTTCTCCGACAGAATAGCAGCCAGCCCCGGATCGTTACCGAACGGAGGTTCGTATCTGATGCGTACCCTTTTTCCGTTGACCTCAGTCTCCGCCAAATATGAATCCTGCGGTATCCTGAGTTTTTCCGGTATGTCTCTTGTTATGTGAAGTCCGGAAGCTATGAAAAAAGGGATTGCCGCCACTTCATCTATCCCATCCGCAACCATATCCTCAAGGACATCATTCACAAGCGGATATGTCGTTTTATTGAACCCGATGTAAACGTTCTTGAATCCTTTTTCTTCAAGCCTTTTTTTCTGCTCTTCCACGACCCATTTATTGTAGTTATATCTGGACCCATGTCCGATTATCATTATTCCTTCTTTCATATCAAACACCTATATTCCCGGCAATTGCAAAGCCGCAGAACCCATACCGGCCGCATGCGCCGAAATGCCCTTCATCAAACAATGCGCATGCCCCCTTCATCATCGGATGACAATCCCAAGATCGCTTCTGCGAGGCCCGCATATATTTTTGAGAGCTGTGAGTCCGGAGCACCTTCCACGACCGTTTTTCCGATGGCCTCGCACTGCTGGACCGTCCTTTCTCTGGGTATCCTTTTGACAACTGTTGTGCCGATCTCCAGAACAGCCTTGTCGACAATGCTGTCCTCCTCATCGATCCCCCTTGAGTTTTGGATCATCCCCCTAAGAGTTGCGTATCCCACATCTTTCAGATCGGATATCGCAGTTGCAATATTGTTCGCCGCATACAGCGACATCATCTCGCCTGACGATACTATGAAAACATCCTTCGCATAGCCATTCCTTATAGGCATGGCAAATCCCCCGCATACAACATCACCCAGCACATCATATATCAGAACATCCGGAGATATCGTTTCGATGATGTTGTTCTTCTCCAGCTGTTCAAAGGCGGCTATGATGCCTCTGCCCGCACAGCCTGATCCTGGTCTCGGCCCTCCGCATTCAGCGCAATAACACCCTTCCGATCCCCTTGATATGGCATCGTGAACGGGCCTTCCGTTTTTCATGGCATCCAATATGGTCATGTTAGATGCGCCGCCAAGCAGCAGTTTGGTGGAATCCGCCTTCGGATCGCAGCCTATCTGCAGCACTCTGTAGCCTTTTTTTGATAAGGAAACAGTGATATTCGATGCAACCGTGGATTTACCAATGCCGCCTTTGCCATAGAGTGCTATTCTTCGCATAATATTGTATAATTAATTTCATATTTAGTAATATTTATTACCCTATTTCGTGTTATTAAATATTTGATTGTTTTAATGTTATTCTTACTATTTTTCATGGCCAGCGGATGAATTGATACCTGGGTTCCATGGTCTTATTTTTGGAGTAACATTAAATAGAAATTCGTGTTACTGTATCTCATGAGCAACAAAATCATTGCAGTGGCGGCCGTAGTTATTTTGGCCGTGGCTGCAGTTGGAGTTTATGCTGTTATATCCGATGACAGCAGTAAAAATGATATGAGACCAAACACGGCCGGACAAATGGTAACAGATGCCGTGGGCAGGACCGTTACCGTGCCGGATACACTGAGCAACGGCATTGTGACGATCGGAAGCTCCGGACCTCTTAGATTTCTCTCATGCTTTGATGTCTATGACCTGGTGATAGAGGTCGATAAAGGAGATGTGACCGATAATAAGAACGGGAGAGCATACTCCTACGCTTATGCGTACGACAATCTTACCAGATATCACGCGGATAACGCACTTGAATCGGGAACGGCCGAGGACATCGGGAATCTGAACCCAAGCTTGGTGATAGTTCAGGAAAGTGTCTGGACAAGCTATACTGACAATTGCATGGTTCTTGCCAGCAGATGTACCTTGGCTGTCATAAAAGCACAAAGCATGACCACGATGTGGAATGACGACTATGGGCTGTCGGGGGACATGAAGGACACATTCAACCTCCTCGGAACATTGCTGGGCAAGAAGGACAAAGCTGCTGAGATAATAACAGGGATAGAATCAATACTGAAAGATATTCGATCATTGGCTGGGGTCTCTTCCAAGAACGTATATGTCGCAGGTGTGACCATCAGCGGCAGCAACACTCTGAACACAACCTTCCCCGTATACATGCCCCTCTCTCTTATCGACGGGAACAACGCATACAACGGAACATCCACAGCCAGCAGAGTAACTTTGAATGTAGAGGACTTTTCAAAAATGAATATCGATCTGGTTGTAATAGATCCCTCATCATCAGATAAGATGATAGAGCAGGACAGTCAGCTTGTTCTGCAGTACCTATACAAACTGAACAACAACAGTACTGCTGGCGATGATGTAAGGATGTACATCACTGTTCCCATCGTCTGGGACAGTATTAATTACGACTGCGCTCTGGCAAGTGCGTACTACCTCACATACCTCCTTTACGGTACGCTCAGCCACGATGATGTCTTGAAGAAGATCAATAACATCTTCACTGCGTTCTATGGCAGCAAGGGGAAGAATGTGCTTGAAGACATGTCAAAATTCTTCGTGCAGAAGTCGTCTGCGAACAATGTTGAACTTCCCCTTCTTGAAGAGGTTACGATCAAACTCGTGAATGGGACCTACTACGTTGTCGCGGCCTGAAACCTATTTAGCGGGGGGATAGGATGATGCGTGAAAAGCAAGAGACGGTCAAGGCGGACGGTCCCGATACCTCTGAGGGGTATCTCAGATATTCGCGCAAAAAATGGCTTTTTCTTGGAGCCATCGGGATCACCCTATTTCTCTTATCTCTTTTTACGATCAAACTCGGATCGACAGGCCTCTCGTATTGGGAGATCATACGATACATATTCCGCCCCGATGACTCCTGGAACAGCACGGTGGTGTGGGATCTCCGCCTGAAGATGATCGTCGCGGCCATACTGGCCGGATCTTCTCTGGGTATAGCCGGGTGTGTTATGCAAAGCATACTGCGGAATCCTCTTGCCTCCCCGTTCACGCTGGGATTGTCGAATGCGGCTGCATTCGGCGCATCCATCGGGATACTTTTCCTTGAAGGCGGCATGATCATCGGGTCTGTGTCCGCATACGCAACGGTTTCCAACCCGCTCATAGTCACTACCCTCGCCTTTGCATTCGCAATGCTGGCGACAGGGGTGATGATACTGCTTGTTAAGGTCACCGAGTGC
>JAIRQG010000137.1 GCA_031256615.1 Candidatus Methanoplasma sp.
GTTCCGAAGAAGGTCCCCGACCTGATGGAACTGAGAGTCGGGGGCGGAAAGATAAATGAGAGAATCGCGTATGCGAAAGGTGTTTTGGGAAAAGAGATCGCGGTCAAGGATTTTGTGGCCGAAGGCGCGTTGATTGATGTCATCGCTGTCACGAAAGGAAAAGGATTCCAGGGAGTTACCAAAAGATGGGGGGTCAAGCTGCTGTCGCACAAGAACAGCAAACACCGCCGCGGGATCGGTAACCTGGGCCCGAAGAGACCCGGCTACGTAAGAAGCACCGTGCCTGCCTCGGGACAGATGGGATACCACCAGAGGACCGAATTCAACAAGAAGATCATAAAGGTCGGAGCGGACGGAGAAGAGATAAACCCCAAAGGAGGGTTCATCAACTACGGAGAAGTGAGGAACACATACGTTCTGATACACGGATCCATTCCGGGGCCGACCAAGAGACTGATAAGATTCAGGGACGCAACGAGAGCACCCAAGAAAGCTGACCTGTCGGCGGCAGATGTGACATACATCTCCACAGAGTCAAAGCAGGGGGCATGAGCAATGACACAGACAAATGTTTATTCTGTTAAAGGAGAGGTCTCCGGAACCATTGATGTTCCCGAAGTATTCTCCTCCGAGTACAGGCCCGACATAATCAAAAAGGCGATCCTCGCGGCTGCTGCGAACAAAAGGCAGCCCTACGGACCCAATGAGAGAGCGGGAATGAGGCACTCGGTAAGCACATGGGGAAAAGGAAGAGGAGTGGCCCGTGTCCAAAGGATAAAGGCCGGAAGGAAAGCGACCGAATCCCCCAACAATGTGTCGGGAAGGAGAGCGCACCCTCCGCGCCCGGAGAGGATCTGGGACCAGAGGATCAACAAGAAAGAATTGAGGATCGCACGCTTTTCCGCAATAGCCGCTACAGGCTGCGCGGACTGCGTCAGGGAGCGCGGCCACCAGTTCGACGACTCGGTATCGTTCCCTATAGTGATCGAGGATGAGTTCCAGAACATGATAAGCACCTCTCAGATCAATGAGATCCTTGACAACATAGGCGTCGGATATGACATTGAGCGCGCCAAGGAAGGCCGCAAGATCCGCGCCGGCAGAGGAAAGATGAGGAACAGGAGATACAGGACCCCTGTATCGGTACTGATAGTGGTGTCCGAGAGAGAGGCGCCCCTCTTCATGGGAGCTTCAAACCTTCCCGGAGTAGATGTTGAGACCGTAGACTCTCTGAGCGCAGGCATACTTGCGCCCGGAGGAGACGCGGGCAGGCTCACCGTATACACCAAATCGGCAATATCCAAAATGGGAGCGTGGACGCAGTGAAACAGAGCGATATACTCATAAGACCGTATGTCACAGAAAAGACGCTCAATCTGCTGTCAGGCACATCTGCCCAGAATTACAAAGACGGCAACAAGATAGAGTTCATAGTACACAGACAGGCCAGCAAGGACGATGTCAAGGCGGCCTTTGAAGAGCGCTTCGAGGTAAAGGTCGAGCGCGTATGGACGAAGATACAGAAAGACGGCAAACATGCGATCATCAAACTTGCGGAAGGATATTCCGCAGAGGATGTGGGTATGAGGGTCGGAGTGTTCTGAGGTGATCGAATGGGAAAGAGATTGATTACACAGAGAAGGGGACGCGGAGGATCACAATACCGCTCTCCCAGCCATAGACACGTTGACGATGTCAGGCTCCCCCAGTTCGATGAGGGGGCAGGCATCGTAAAAGACCTGATCCAGGCACCGGGAAGGACAAGTCCTCTTGCGGTCATCGACTTCAACGGAGTGACTGATTACCAGCTTGCTGTCGCAGGCATGAAGGTAGGGCAGAAAGTGTTCGTCGGCGGCAGCGCAGTCGCGGCAGGCAACATAACCAACCTATCCAAGATACCGGAAGGAACGGCCATCCACAACATCGAAGCAAAACCGGGCGACGGCGGGAAGTACGCCAAGACCGCAGGGTCATCGGCAGCTATCGTCAGCAGAGGAGAGAAGGTCGTGGTACTCATGCCTTCCGGAGCAATGAAAGAATTCAACCCCAACTGCCGCGCGGCAATAGGGGTCGTAGCAGGCGGAGGGAGAGGCGACAAGCCCCTTGCCAAAGCCGGAAAGAACTACCTGACGCTGAGGTCAAGGTCCACCGCCAACAAGAAAGTGAGCGGTGTTGCGATGAACGCAGTAGACCACCCGCACGGCGGAGGAAGCCATCCGCATGTAGGAGGGCCGAACTGCCAAAAGAGGACCGCATCGACAGGACAGAAGGTGGGTTTCCTGCCTCCTAAGAAAAAGAGGAAGTGATTCTGAATGGCAAAGAAGATAATCGCAGGGTCGGCAAAGGCCACCAGAAGGAGGGCCAGGAAGAAAGCGTCGGCGATCCAGGCAAAGAGGAAGAAAGAATTCCTCTACCGCGGATTCACGATGGAAGAGTTACTGGCAATGTCCTTCGACGAGATACTCGGCATTCTTCCTTCAAGGGCTAGGAGGACATACCTCCGCGGCCTCAACTACGAGCAGCAGCTGCTGTTCGATAAATTGAAGAATGCGGAGGAGCCGGTCAGGACGCACCGCAGGGATCTGCCGATCATACCCCAATTCGTTGGGAAGAAGTTAAGCGTGTACAACGGAAAGGAATTCAAAGAGTTCGAGATAAAGCCCGAGATGATCGGCTGTTTCATCGGAGAATTCGTGCTTACGAGAAGACCACCCGTGCACTCCGGACCCGGAGTGGGCGCGACAAGGTCCTCGAAGTTCATGCCGCTGAAGTGAGGTGTCAAAAATGGTTACGAACAAAGGTTACACAACAGTATCTGACCCTGACATCTCCGCGAAGGCCCTGGCAAAGGACCAGCCCGTATCTCCCAAGTTCGCCCGCGAGGTCGCGGGGATGATACGCGGCATGAAGGCGGAGAGGGCCGTCACAATGCTCGAGGAGGTCATAGCCCTCGACAGAGCGGTCCCTCTGAAAAGATACAAAAAGCGCGTTTCACACAAAAAAGGAATAGGACCGGGAAGATACCCGGTGAAGGCGTCAAAGGCCATTCTGGCAGTGGTAAAGAGCGCAATGTCGAATGCGGAGTACAAGGGACTCGACGCGTCCAACATGGCGATATCGACGATCACCATTGCAAGGGGCCAGACCATCCCCGGCCACATGCCGAGAGCACACGGAAGGGCCACCCAGTGGAATCAGGAGACAGCCAATATAGAGGTAATAATAGAGGAGGTTGAGTGAAAATGGCATCAGAAAGGAAATTCGTTGCCGAGAATGTTCGCAGGGTTCTCCTCAAAGAGTACCTTATGAAAGAGGTCAGCCGCGCCGGATTCGGCGGGCTTGACATCCAGAGGACCCCCATGGGCACCCGCGTCATACTCACGACCGAGAGGCCCGGACTGGTCATCGGAAGGCGCGGTCAGACCATAAAGAACCTGACCCTGGTGATAGAAGAGAAATACGGCTTCCCGAACCCTCAGATAGAGGTTCAGGAAGTCGAGAACGCAAGCCTTAACGCACAGATAATGGCAGAGAAACTGGCATTCTCTCTTGAGAGAGGATGGCATTTCCGCAGGGCTGGGCACTCCACCGTCCGCAGGGTGATGGATGCAGGGGCCCGCGGTTGCCATGTCATAGTTGCCGGGAAACTTACCGGACAGAGAAAGAGGACCGAGAAGTTCAAGGAAGGCTACATCAAATTCTGTGGTGAGCCCAGGACCCTTTTCGTGGAACGCGGATACGCGGTCGCGAAACTGAAGATGGGTATAATAGGGGTCACCGTCGAGATAATGAGGCCTGACTCGAAACTGCCGGCCGACACAATGATCATCAGTAAGACAGAAGCCGCCGCGAAACTGCCGGATCTTTTCGGCAGCGCCGAGCCTGCACATACAGCTGCAGCAGCAGCCGGTAATGTGCCGGAAAGGAAGGAGGCACAGTAATGGCACTGCTCAAGACAGCTGAAATAAGGGACATGAGCGCTGAGGAGCGCAATGAGAAACTCAAAGAGCTCCGCAACGATCTCATGCATGAGAGAGGTGTTTCAGCAATGGGAGGAGCGCCGTCAAACCCCGGTCTGATCCGCGCTATAAGAACAAATATAGCCCGTATCCTGACCGTTCAGAATGAGGAGGAAAAAGTCTGATGGCTGAAATATGTCCTGTATGTGGATTGCCGAAAGAGCTCTGCATGTGCGAGGAGATCGCGCGTGAGCAACAGATGGTAAAGATATCCGTGGACAGCAGAAGATACGGCAAAATGGTAACAGTGGTGGAAGGGATCGACGAGAACGATATCGACGTCGAGGACCTGGCCAAGCAACTGAAGATAAAATGCGCCGCCGGAGGAGCATACAAGGACGGACGCATCGAACTTCAGGGAGACCATAAAAAGAAAGTGAAAGCCGTGTTGGAAGACATGGGATTCCGCACAGAAGTGAGATAATGAATAGAGGCGATTTCATGAGATTTGAATTCATTGGACTGGACGTGGTAGTGCTGTCATCCCCATACTCGGGAGTTTCCGGGAAAGTGGTAGACGAGACGAAGAACACGTTCACCATCTCATCGGCCGGAACTGAAAGAATGGTACCGAAACCAGGCAATGAATTCAGATTCGTTCACGAAGGCAGAAACATGGACATAAAAGGCACAGAAATACAACACCGACCAGAGGACAGAATAAAAAAGGTTAGGTGATTAAAATGACAGCAAAAGTAAGAAACATCGGAATCGACGTGGTCCCCCCCACTTCTGAATGCAGTGACCCGAACTGCCCGTTCCACGGTAGTCTGTCGGTAAGGGGCCAGATCATAGACGGAGTAGTTGCGACCGTCAGAATGAACAAGACCGTCGTAGTAGAACGCAACTATATGAAATACCAGAAAAAATACGAAAGATATGAGAAAAGATCAAATAGGTACTCTTCTCACGCATCCCCATGCCTTGGGCTCAAGGTCGGGGACCGCGTGAGGATCATGGAGTGCCGCCCGATCTCTAAGACCGTCTCTTTCGTGGTCATAGAGAAGAAGGAGTGAATCTGAAATGAAAGGAATCTCTGGAACACAGACAAGAGGACTTCAGAACGGATCGCGCCTTGACGTGATCGACAACAGCGGCGCGAAAGTGATAGAGATCATCACCGTCCCGAGATACCACGGCGTGGCCAGAAGGATCCCGTCGGCGGGGCTGGGAGACATGGTAATAGCGTCTGTCAAGAAAGGGACGCCCTCAATGAGAAGGCAGATCGTATTCGCCGTGATAGTCCGTCAGAGACGCTCCACCAGGCGCGCTGACGGCACCATGGTGTATTTTGAAGACAACGCGGCGGTCATCGTGACCGATACCGGTGAGACCAAAGGTACCGACATCAAAGGGCCGGTGGCAAGAGAGGCGGCCGACAGGTGGCCACGTATCGCGGCGACCGCGAACACAATAGTGTGAGGTGAAAAAGAATGGCAAGCAGCAAAGCAAGGGTACAGAGAAAGGTACAGGCGAATGCCCCCTCACATGTGAAGAGGAAGATGCTCTCCGCACACCTCAGCACCGAACTCCGCGAACAGTACGGGGTGCGCACGGCAAGGGTGTGTAAAGGAGACACAGTCGCGATAATACGCGGCGAAGAAGATGTCCGCGGGACCGAGGCAAAGGTCCTCGAGGTGTTCACGAACACCGGCCGCGTATCCGTCGAAGGCGTGACAGTGAACCAGGCGGACGGTACAGCGATCGCATATCCAGTGCACGCGTCCAACCTGATCATAACCAAACTTAACACGGAAGATCAGTGGAGGATGGATTCACTATCAAGAAAAAAGGAGGCTAAAGAATGAGCGACCACTTGAAAAGACTAGCCGCACCGGCGACATGGCCTCTTAAGAGGAAGGCGTCCGTCTGGGCGACCAAACCGTCACCAGGGGCGCACTCGATCGAAAGCAGCATGCCCGCAGCGATGGTGCTCAGGGACATGATAAAAGTTTGCGACACGGCAAGAGAAGCAAAGAGGATAATAGGGAACCGCGAATTGTTCGTGGACGGCGCACCCGTAAAGAGCCCGAAGACACCGATAGGCGTCATGGATACTCTTTCCATCCCTAAGATGAAACTCAACTACCGCATGCTCCTGACAGACAAGGGAAAACTTGCTCTTGTGCCGATAGCCGAGGACGAGACAAAATGGAAACTCTGCAGGATCGAGAACAAGACGACCGTCAAAGAAGGAAAGATCCAGCTGAATCTCAGCGGGGGAAGGAACATGGTCTTGGACAAGAACATGTACAAGACCGGCGATACCCTGAAGATCGATGTCGCGGACCAGAAAGTGCTCGGTGTCTATCCGATGGCCGACGGTGCATCGGCGCTCATCATCAACGGACCTCTTGCAGGAAAGGTCGAGACCCTTTCCGAGCAGGTCGTTGTGAAAGGACCCGCCGATAATATCGTAAGGTTCAAGAGCGGGACGGAGACCGTCAAAAGGAACGTGTTCGTCATAGGCTCATCGAAGCCGGAGATCAAATTACCGGAGGCATCAGAATGAACGCGATGAGACAGATCCACATAGAGAAAGTGATGGTCAACATCGGCGTCGGAGAGGCCGGAGAAAGACTGGTAAAGGCGCAGAAGGTCCTGGAGATGGTCACCGGCCAGAAATCGGTGCAGACAAAATCAAAGAACGTCAACAGGGACCTGGGCATACGCGTCGGAATGCCGCTCGGATGCAAGGTCACGCTGAGAGGGGATACCGCGGAGGAATTCCTTCAGAGGGCGCTCCCGATCAGAGAGAGGAAGATATATGCGTACTCTTTTGACAGAGAGGGAAACATGTCCTTCGGAATACCGGACTACACCGATTTCGACGGCATGAAATATGACCCAGACATCGGCATATTCGGCATGGATATCAGCGTTGTCCTGAGAAGGACCGGGAACAGGATCACACAGAGGATGCTCGTAAGGAGAAAGGTACCGAAGAGCCACCGTGTCGACCGCAACGAAGCGATCCAGTACATGAAAGATAACTATGAGATAGAGGTGGTTGAGTGAAGCCAAAGAAACAATTCGGTAGATTGGTTGGATGCACCCGCTGCGGACGCAGAAGAGGCATCATAAGAAGATACGGAATGCACCTCTGCCGCCAATGTTTCAGGGACATGGCCCCGGAACTGGGATTCAAGAAATATTCGTGAGGTGAAAAGAATGCAGAGCGATCCACTTAACGACGCGATGTGCGTCATGAAAAATGCAGCAAGCGATGGAAAAAGCGAATGCATTATCCAGCCATCCTCAAAACTTATCGGCCGCGTGCTGAAGGTCATGCAGGATCACGGATACATAAACCAGTTCGAGTACATAGAGGACGGCAAGGCAGGCAAGTTCCGCGTAATGATGGAAGGAGCCATTAACAACTGCGGTGTGATAAAACCAAGGTATTCGGTCAAAGCCAGTGAGATAGAGAGGTTCGAGGCGAGGTATCTGCCGGCCCAGGACTTCGGCGTTCTCATACTGACGACCACGGCCGGAGTGATCACCCAGGACCGCGCCAAGGAACTTGGCATAGGCGGAAAATTGTTAGCATACATATACTGAGGAAGAAAGATGACATTAGCAGGGAAAATCGAAAGCACCATCGCCATCCCCGATGGGGTGTCCGTTACAATGAACGGAAACACCGTTAAGGTCAAAGGACCGAGGGGTGAATTGAGCAGAAACTTCGCGTACCCCAGCGTAACAGTTGCCATCGGAGGAGGAAAGATAAGCGTGAGCAGCGAATATCCGAGGACCAAAGACAAAGCAATGGTCGGGACGTTCAACGCTCATATCAAAAACATGATCAAAGGGGTCACAGAAGGTTTCACCTATTCCCTTAAGATAGTGTTCTCACACTTCCCGATGAAAGTAGCAGTGAAAGACAGCCGCGTGGAGATCAACAACTACATGGGAGGACGCGACCCGAGGTACGCCGACATAGTCGGCGGCTGTAAGGTCAAGATCAACGGCAGCGACGTCACCGTGGAAGGGAACAGCATAGAAGCTTGCGGCCAAACGGCAGCGAACATCGAAAAGGCGACATCCAGGCCCGGATTTGACAAGAGGATATTCCAGGACGGGATATATATCGTCCAGAAATCACACAGGGTGAAAGAATGAGCGCAAAGACACTATTGGATCTCCCAGGCCTTAAAGAAGGCAACATACCGGAATTGGAACAGATCGGGATAACATCTGTGTCGGAGCTCAGGGATGCCATCTTCGATGAGGTCAGGGTAAAAGAGGTAATAAAGAACCTGTCCGGAGTAGGGCCCAAGACAGTGGAAAGCTGGAAAGAGGCTCTCAAGGCCGGCGATGCCCAAGAGCAGAAGGCCGCCGTGCCCAAGAAGACCGAGATAGTCGAAGATGCCGGCGAGGAAGCGTCCTCCGAGATCGTCGAGCCCGGAGAATATATCGTAAAGATAAAGCCGGAGATCAGCGACGAGACCGCCGAGGCGCTTGCAAAGAGAGCGGTGATATCAGGCCGCAGACCTGCGTTCAAAAGGCAGGAATGGTTCAGATATGCCAGGCTCGGAGAGAAATGGAGGAAGCCGAAAGGTATCCACTCCAAGATGAAGAGAAGACTCAAAAGGCGCCAGCCGATCGTCGACATCGGATTCAGAGGCCCTGCCTCCGTAAGAGGGCTTCACCCCTCGGGATTCGAGGAAGTGCTCGTCTACAACGTGGACGGGCTTGAGGGCATCGACCCGAAGGTGCAGGCGGTACGCGTAGGCGGAACGGTAGGCACCAAGAAAAGGATCGCGATCGAGGACAGAGCGGCGGAACTCGGCATCAGGGTTCTGAACAGGATGGTGTGAACATGGATCTGAGAAACCAGAGAAGAATGGCATCTGAGGTCCTCAAATGCGGAGAGAACAGGGTCTGGATGAACCCGGACAAGCTGGAAGAGGTAGAGGAATGTATCACCCGCTCCGATATCCGCACAGCGATAGATTCAGGATTGATAAAGGCGAAACCTAAACAGGGAACGTCCAAGGGAAGAGCAAGATACGTAGCCAAACAGAAGGCAAGCGGAAAGAGGAAGGGCCCGGGAAGCAGAAAAGGGACAGCAAACGCACGCGTTCCGGACAAGCGCAGGTGGATATCCACCATCAGGCCCATCCGTGATGAGCTGAAGACCCTGAGGGCGGACGGAAAGATAACCCCGTCCGTCTACAGGCTTTATTACAGGAGAGCCAAGGGAGGAGTTTACAAATCCCGCAGGAACCTTAAACAGCACATGGCAGCAGAAGGCCACCTGAAAGAGGAGGAAAGCTGATGGCAACAGGACCGAGATATAAAGTTGCGTTCCGAAGAAGAAGAGAATACCGTACCGACTATTACGCCAGAAAGAGACTTCTCAGAAGCGGGGAGGCCAGGGCTGTGGTGAGGAGGTCCAATAAGAACGTTACCGTTCAATTCATCGACTTTGATATGGACGGGGATAATGTCAGAGCTACGGCGACGACCAGAGAGTTGCGCAAGATGGGCTGGGAGCATTCGTGCTCATCCATTCCCGCAGCGTACCTCGTAGGGTACCTCGCGGGCAAGAGAGCGTTGAAAGACGGCATAGAATATGCCGTTCTGGACATCGGTATGCAGAATCCGAAATACGGCGGGGTATTGTTCGCCGCCGTAAAAGGCATGACCGACGCCGGGTTGGAGGTTCCTCACAGCGAGAACGTCCTTCCGGCAGAGGACAGGATCAAAGGCAAGCATATCGGCGCCGGCATAGAGGCTGCCATGAGCAGCGTGAAACAGAAGATGGAGGCTGAGTAAGATGGATTGGATCCCCAAGACAAGATTGGGACAGATGGTCATCAACGGCGAGATCACAACCATGAGCGCCGCACTGGAATCGAGACTGCCTCTCCGTGAGGCCGAGATCGTGGACATACTCCTGCCCGACCTCCAGGACGAGGTAATAGACATCAATATGGTCCAGAGGATGACCGACTCCGGAAGGAGAGTAAGATTCGCGGTGACATGCATCGTCGGCAACGGCGACGGCTTCATCGGCGTCGGAAGAGCCAAAGGAAAAGAGGTAGGACCGGCGATCAAGAAAGCGATCGACAATGCGAAGCTGAACATCATCGAAGTGAAAAGAGGATGCGGATCATGGGAGTGCGGATGCGGTCAGCCCCACACACTTCCGTTCGAGGTATCCGGGCGCACAGGGTCCGTCACGGTATTCCTGAAACCCGCGCCGCGCGGCATATCGCTGGCGGTCGGAGATGTGGCAAAGAAGCTGCTGACGCTTGCAGGGGTCAACGATGCGTGGGGATTCGCCAGAGGCAACACGAAAACAAAAGTGAATTACGCCATGGCGACTTTCGAGGCGCTTAAGATGACCGCCCGCATGAGGGTCACGGAAGAACAGTCCTCAAGGCTCAAGATCGTTCCCGGCCCGGTCGGGATCAGGATATCCGAAACGGATGTCGGCGCAAGGGAGGAATGAAAATGACATATGCGGTGGTACGCGTACGCGGACAGGCGGATGTCAACAAAGACATAAGATACACAATGGGGCTGCTCGGCCTTACAAGAGTCAACCATTGCGTAGTGCTCCCCCAGAACTCATCCATTGAAGGCATGCTGCAGATGGTGAAAGACTACTGCACATGGGGCGAGATCGACGAAGAGACCCTTGCCGCGATGATAAAGACTCGCGGAAAGATAACAGGCGACAAGGACATCGATGACGAGTACCTCAAAGAGAAGACCGGCTTCGGAAGCGTTGAGGAGCTTGCCAAAGCAATGATCGAGAATGACTACAGGATGAGGGATATGGAAGACGCAAAACCCGTCTTCCGCCTGCACCCCCCCATAAAGGGCTACGAGGGCAACAAACGTTCTTTCAGGAACGGCGGCTCGCTCGGCTACAGGGGGAAAGAGATCAATGACCTCATCAACAGGATGCTGTGAGGTGGAATAAATGCCAAGCAGAACAAAGAAGATGAGAGGATCAAGGACCCACGGACGTGGGAAGAAAGCAGGCCGCGGCGCCGGTCTCATCGGCGGACACGGACAGGCAGGTCTCGGCAAGACCGGCAAAATATACATGCTCAGGTATGACAGGGACCACTTTGGAAGGCACGGGTTCAAGAGACCCCAGTGCATCGTTAGGGCGAACACAACAATCAACGTCAGCGAGCTCGAAGAGAGCGTGGAGAGGTTCATTTCAATGGGATTTGCGGTCAAGGAAGGGGATATGTATAATATCAACCTCACTAATGCAGGTATCGATAAGCTGCTTGGAAACGGTAACATCGAAATATCTGTCAAAGTGACCGTATCCCAGGTTTCGGCCAAGGCCCGCGAGAAAATAGAGGCCTCAGGCGGAAGCATAGCCGAGTGATAATACCAAGGAGAGGAGAGAGGGATGGAAGAACAGCCAAGCTTGTTGTATAAAGTAAAACCGATAAGCGACAAGCTTCCCGCGGTCAAGCGTCCTGAGGGCCATGTGCACTTCAGGACCAAGATGATGTGGGTCGTGGTCATATTGGTCCTTTACTTTGTAATGACCAATGTGTACATATACGGCCTGGATCAGGCAGAGTCTCTGGACCTGTTTGCACAGTACAGAACGATCATGGCGGGGGCGTCGGGAACTATATTGCAGTTAGGTATAGGCCCAATCGTCACAGCTTCCATCATAATGCAGCTATTCGTAGGTGCGAAGATTATAAAGCTTGACCTGACGAACAACAAGGACAAGGGATGCTACCAGTCGGTACTGAAGCTGCTGGTCATCGTGATGATAATCGTCGAAGCGGTGCCGCAGGTATTCGGTTTCCTTGTGCCTTCCGCATCATTCGAAGCATCGTGGGGTTCCATGGGCGCAAAGCTGCTGATAATCCTGCAGCTGTGCGTAGGATCCTATGTCGTGTTCCTCTTTGACGAAGTGATATCCAAATGGGGTATCGGCAGCGGTATATCGCTGTTCATCGCGGCAGGAGTGGCACAATCGGTCTTCACGGGGGCGTTGAACTGGTATCCGATCAGTTCGGGCGCGGCCTTGAGTATGTCGAATCCGCCGGCAGGCACGATCCCGAAAGCGATCTATGTATTGACGAACACATCCTCTTCGGAAATGGCAAACGGAGGCTATGAGCTGATATTCTTAGGGGAACCTAACCCTATGATCGCGCTTATAGGCACACTGCTGATATTCCTATTGGTGGTGTATATCGAATCCACGCGTATCGAACTGCCGTTATCGCACGGGAACGTGAGAGGCGCAAGAGGCCGTTATCCCATTAAACTGATGTATGCGAGCAATATCCCTGTGATATTGATGTCGGCCCTGCTGGCGAACGTGAGCATGGTCGCTCTGTTGCTGTACAGCAACGATTTCCTCAGCAGCATACCGATTTTAGGCGGGAACGGCGTAATAGGTTATTTCCCCGAAGGGACCACTTCAGCGGCAGGAGGGATAGCGTGGTATCTGTCAGCGCCGTCAGGCGTCACGGATTGGCTGATGCCGATCCTTAATCCGGCGAGTTACGGTAACGGACATACGGTGCTGCAGAATTTAGGACACGTGCTGGTATATGGGATGGTCATGATAATGGGTGCCATCCTATTCGCAAAGTTCTGGGTGCAGACCACGAACCTCGGACCGGATGCCGTTGCGAGGCAGATCCAGAAGAGCGGTATGCAGATACCGGGATTCAGAAGAGACCCGAGAGTGCTGAAAAGAGTGCTCGAAAGGTATATTCCCACTATAACGATAATATCCGGAGCGCTGATCGGCGCCCTGGCCACAGGAGCGGACATGATCGGGACCACAGGCCATGCCACAGGTACGGGCCTGCTGCTGTCCGTAGGTATATTGATACACTTCTACGAAGCGATCGGACGCGAGCAGATGATGGAAATGAATCCGATCATGAGAGGATTCTTCGGAAGGGAGGAATAATGAATGCCTAACCCCGGAAGTCCGCAGTCGATGCAGCAGGCACAGAGCGCCATGCCGCAGATGATGTCGAAAGGCACGATCATCGGCATGGTCGCAACGATGATCATCCTGGTGGTCGTAATGCAGTTCAGGATGCAGATAGGCCAAGGGCTGAACTTCGCATTCGAACCGCTCATAGGGTTCGGCGGCAACTGGCCGGTCGTTACTCTTGTGATTGCCGGCCTGATAATGATAACACTGAGCACGCTCATAAGGTCCTACATGACAGATTTCGTGGCTCAGGCCAGGAACCAGAAGATCTCAAGCGAGTTCAACAAAGAGATGCGTCAGGCAAGGCTAGAGAACAATCTCTACAAGCTGAAGAAGCTTCAGGAAGAACAGCCGAAGATGATGGCAAAGTCGATGGAATCCAGCACTACGATGATGAAGACCATGCCGATCACCATGTTAGTGGTGATACCGATATATGCTTGGGTATGGTATTTCCTCCAAAATGTTGTATCGCCCGATCTGCTCAGCATTCACCTGCCGTTTGCGGAAGTGAATCTTTTGAGCACGCTGTGGATCCTTCCGATGTGGATCGTCATCTACACCATGATAAGCCTTCCGATAGGTCAGCTCGAGAACAGAGTAGTGAGGTACTTCCTGCTCCAGAAACGGCTGAAGGAATTGGACGGGAACAAGATCTGAGGTTCCGATGAGGATCACGATAAGCGGGCCGCCGGGGTCCGGAAAAACGACCGCCTGCAGGAAACTTTCTGAAATACTCGGGATCAGAGCGGTGGTGTTCGGAGAGTTCTTTCGGAAGCTTGCAAAGGAAAGAGGAATGACTCTTGCCGAATTCGGCGAGCTTGCGGAGCACGATCCGTCCATAGATGAGATGGTCGACGGCATGATCCTTGCCGAGGCGAGGGAGAGCCAAGATATTATTTTAGAATCCAGGCTGTCAGCGCACATGCTGACGAAGAACAGCATTCCGGCGTTCAGAGTATATCTGGAAGCGAGTCCCGAGGTAAGGACGATGAGAGTAGGCCTCAGAGAGGGAGAATCCTTTGAGGAGGTTTACCGCAACACGGTCGAAAGACAGTCCTCCGAGGCAAAACGTTACAAGATGTACTATGATATCGACATAGAGGATAAGAGCGTGTATGACCTGATAGTAAACACGGACGATCTGGACCCGGATCAGGTCGTGGACAGGATCCTTGAAGGAATAAAAGAATGTTAATAAAAGACCCGAACACACTGCCTGACAGATGGGGCAAAAGACCGTCGGACCGCTCGGTCGGCGAACTTCTTAATGCGGGAGTGGTAGCTCTAGATAAGCCCTCCGGCCCTACTTCTCATCAGGTCACGGCATGGGTAAGGAACGCTCTTCATGCAGAGAGCATAAGCCACGGGGGAACGCTTGACCCGTATGTAAGCGGGGTCCTCCCTATCTGTTTGGGCAAAGCCGTCAGGCTGACGGATATAGTCCTGTCTTCTGATAAAGAGTATGTCTGTCTTATGAGGCTCCACAAGGACATCGATGAAAAAAAGATAATCAAAGTGATGGAGAAATTCGTCGGCAAGATATACCAGCTGCCGCCGGTAAGGTCCGCGGTCAAGAGGCAGCTGAGGATAAGGACGATAGATAAGCTGGAGATCCTCGAGATAAACGGGCGCGAGGTCCTTTTCAAAGTGTCATGCGATGCAGGCACTTATATTCGGACATTATGCACGGATGTGGGGGAGGCATTGGGATGCGGAGCGAACATGGTGGAACTGAGGCGCACGCGCTCAGGGATCATGGCGGAAGACTCTGCGGCAACTTTGCAGGATATGACGGACGCATACATCTTCTGGCAGCAGCTGGGCAGGGAGAGGTGGCTGAGAAGCATGCTCATGCCGATGGAGGTCCTCGTCGAGCCGCTGCCTAAAGTGATCGTCAAACCAACCGCTGTCGATGCGATCTGTCACGGAGCGGATCTCAGCATAAAGGGGATACATATGCTGGACGATGACATCAGAAAGAATGCTCTGGTCGCGCTCATGACCGCAAGGGGAGAATTGATAGCTCTCGGCAAAATGACGATGTCTTCCGCAAAGGTAATGTCAACCGACCAAGGAAAAGCGGTCGATGTCGAAAGAGTGTTCATGGACAGAGGCCATTATCCGAAGATGTGGAGATTCTCCACGGACATCGAAGAACTGCAAACCGAAAGCTCCCAATGAACAGGGCGCACTAATTTCTTGAAAAGGCTTGCTTGAACGGAGAGGCGTTTACCAGGTACACGGTCAGATATGAAAATACCTATTGACGGCCGTGACATTCACTATATGATGGCAGTGTTCGGCGGTGGGGAGCAGGTATTTACGATGGAAGGATTGGTATTGGGCGAGTTCGACCCATCCGTCGATGGTTTCTATAAGAATGTC
>JAIRQG010000142.1 GCA_031256615.1 Candidatus Methanoplasma sp.
CCGGCTGCGGCCGCTATCACACCCGCAATCGTCAGTATTCCGCTGTTCCTTTTCCCTTTTTCAAAAGCCAACGAACCACTCTGCCTGCGCAAACTCTTATGGACCTTTCTGATATACAAACTCTTTCCGCAAGCGGGATAAAAAAATTTAGAGAGGGCTTATGCCCTCTCAGGCCAGTTTTGTACCGGCTTTCGGAGATGCGCCCTGGAAGAACACGGCATCGACCTTGAACACCCATACGGCCGCAGCCCTGAGTCCCATTGCCTCAAGCGCTTTGTTCATGGCATCGATCTCCGGGCCGCTGTCAAGACGCGCCTTTGCGGTGCATTCGATCGCATAAGCGTCTTTTCCGGACGAGATCAGGAACGATGCTTTGGGGTTATCGGAAAGGTTCTTTGCTGATACTTTCATCAATATCTCTCCGATGATCATGGTATCTGCCGATGGGGCTGCAATGCTGCCAGCCACTATCGCGTGAGGTTTAGCGTCTTTGGATGCCGTAACAAGTATCTTGGTCGTTGTCTGGGCTTTAAGCAATTCCATTATTTCGCTGGGAATGTTTGTCATTGATTCACCGGAGATAAATCTAATTACAGGTATATTTTAAGAACGGTCTTCCAAATGAAAATGGCAGCGATTATGCTTCTTCAGGTCTTCTGAGCCAATTGACTATCATGATGATAGCGGCATAACCGGCCAATACTGCGATCGATATGTAGAACGGGGATAGGTCGTACACGGCCTGAGTATCTGTTATCGATATTTATTCATTTTTGTCGATAGGACGTATATGCTGCACTACGACCCTCAGTTTTCCATCTTTGTAGTACGGGACCGGTTCGCACTCGAACTCGCCTGTCCTGTTCCTGCATTTGAACTTACAGCCGCAGCGATGCGGTCCCCCCATCGTATGATTCGCGGCGCAGTTGTCACAGCAGCAGGTCGCTCCGAACAGTTTATAACATTTTATCCCGACTGCACTTTCGACCGATGTGCCCAGTTTGAGCTGTGCAGATCGGTTCATCCAAATAATGTTCTTCTCAGGGTCGTTGATGACTATCATATCATCCACTTTATCCAGGATCATGTTGAGAAGACTCTCTGCAGAAATGTCATCAAGGGGCATGATAAAAAGATATCGCTGTATCTGGTAAATAACATTGACACTCGGGACAAGATTCTCAGTAGCGAATGAGGTTTTCGATTTTCGTAGTAATTTTACGAAGTACATAAAAAGGAAATGAAAAAACGGTGTTTGGTTATGAAAAATGATCAAAGACCGTAATAAGACATGGAAGATTATTTTTATACAGATAATCGATATGACCCTGAAATGTGCTACGATGTCGTCATCATCGGTGCCGGGCCTGGGGGACTTACGGCCGGCATCTATGCAAGATCAAAAATGATGAAAACGCTCATACTGGAGGCGGGGCGCGTCGGCGGACAGCTGACAAGCCTGTATCCTGAAAAAGGGATACGCAACTACCCCGGGTTCGAGACCGTCCAGGCAAGGAAGCTATCAGACAGATTGTACGCTCAGGCCGAATCAATGGGTTGCAACATACGGGAGAATGAGAAGGTCGTGGAGATAAACAACGGCAAAGAGGAACTGGTGGTTGTAACCAAGAATGAAACATACCACGCCAAATCCGTGATCATTGCCATTGGGATGGGCAGTTTCCACCCGAAGAAGATGGACTGTCCGGGCGAAAAGGAACTCGCCGGCAAAGGCATATCTTACATACTTCCGGTGAAGGAGGAGCTTGTGGACCGGAAGGTCATAATGTTCGGAGGGGGCAACAGCGCGATAGAGATGGCGCTCATTGCGGATTCCGTCACCGATACGACGATTGTCCACAGGAGGCCTGAGTTCAGGGCGGACGAGTCCAATGTCGATGACCTCAACAACAGCAGCATAAAGACGATAATGAACGCGAATGTGGTGTCTTTCAACGGAACGAACTCTCTCGAAAGCGTAACTTTGAACCGGGAAGGAGATGTGTTCAATGTAAAGGCGGACCTTGCCGTCATAAATATAGGGATCTATTCCGACCTCACGGATCTGAAGAACTGGGGGATCGACCTCACATCGGAAGGGTTGGTGAAGGTGACCTTTGATATGATGACGAACCGCTACGGCATATTCGCATGCGGGGACGTGGTCGATTACGCTGGAAAATACAAACAGATCATCACTGCCTGCGGAGAAGCCGCTACCGCGGCGATCAGCGCGTACAAATTTGTGAAAAAGCCGTACTGGGCGTGAATCGGTCAGTACAAAAAAGTTCTCAAAATGTAATAGAGCAGTAAATTGTTTATCTCAGCGGGGAGCCGCTGACTTTGCTGGTTTCTGATGGGAAATCACTCAACAATGGCACCGGAAGGACACTCGTCGATGCATGCGCCGCAGTCGACACATTTATCATGGTCGATCACAGCGACATCATCTACAACAATTGCATCTTCGGGGCAAACGTCGGCACATGCTCCGCATGCTACACACTCTGCTTCTATGACTTTAGGCATGTTTTACACCTTGTGCTCCAATAAACCCTGCTATCCTATTTTAACGTTTCCGATGAGCATATTTGCATATTCTCACTTATAAACCCGCCATTTTTTCATTCATTGAATTTATACTGCCACTTACATACGCCAGAGCATGGATGTGCTTAGCGGATCCGTGCTGACAGACGACGGGATCATCGACGGATACGTATGCATAGAAAACGGGATCGTTACGGCGGTCGAGGAGGGAAGCCCTCCGAAGCCGCATCTCGCGCACGGCCTCATCATACCTCCGATGGTGAATTCTCACACCCATTGCGCAGACGCAGGCCTGAAGATACCCAAGGGAAAGACGATAGAGGAATTGGTCGCCCCGCCGAACGGGCTTAAGCATGTGTACCTGAGAGGGCTTGATGAATCGTCGCTTGAGGATAACATCAAGGCGTATGCCCGCACTTCGCGCATGAACGGGATAGGAGCGTTCATAGACTTCAGGGAAGGCGGGGAAAAAGGGTGCAGGATACTGAGAAAGGCCGCTCCGGAGGCAACGATACTCGGCAGGCCGGTAAGCGAGGAATACGACGAGCGGGAGATATCCGCGATACTGGATGTGGCGGACGGCATAGGCATCTCCGGCATCTCCGACATGGATCACGGATACATAGAGAAAGCGGCGGATATGGCAAGAGAGAGAAGGAAGATATTCGCCATACATGCCAGCGAGAGGGTCAGAGAGGACATCGATTTCATACTGTCGCTGGATCCGGCATTCGTTGTGCACATGACGGAAGCGACCGACCCGGACCTGCTGAAATGCGCCGAATCCGAGGTCCCCGTCGTCGTATGCGCCAGGTCCAATCAGTACTTCGGGAAAGTGCCGCCGGTGAAAAGGATGTTGGACTGCGGGGTCGATGTCGCCATCGGCACCGACAATGCAATGCTCTGCGGTCCAGACATGCGTTCCGAAGCCTCTGCTTTCGGAGATGCTCTTCTTGCTCAGGGAGGGTCCGTCGACGATATCATCGGGCCTTTGCTCAAGAACGGAAGAAAGATATTATATCCGCACAACAGAATTTGTATCTCCGCCGGAATGACGGCGGACCTGGCCGTGTTGCCCTGCTCCGGAGGATTCTCCATGAAAGATATTCTGCGGAATAAAGACCTGGTATACAGATATGAACCAAAGAAGGAGGAGTCAAAATGAGTTTTAGGAACATTCTCGTACCGACCGACGGCAGCGAATACACCAAGCATGCGGTGGATACGGCCGTTGAGCTGGCCGGACTGACAGGAGGAAAGGTCACCGCGCTGTATGTTCTCGACAAATCGGTTTATGCAAATTCGCCGATGGATACTGCCGTAACGTTGGTCAATGTTTACGAGGCTCTCGAAAAAGAGGGCGCATACGCAACGAGCTATGTCACGGAGAAGGCCAAAGAGGCCGGTGTGGAAGTAGAGGAGAAACGCATCGAAGGCATACCGTCAAATGTCATCCTGCAGGAAGCTGAGGCGGGAGGATACGACGTGATAGTGATGGGTTCCTTGGGAAGGACGGGCGTCTCAAAGCTTCTGATGGGGAGCGTCTCGGAGAAGATAGTTAGAAACGCAAAATGCCCCGTAATGGTGGTCAAAGCCTTGCCTATTTCCAAAGAATGAAGCGCGCAGTCAATCAATGCACTTAATTACCTAAAGACAAATAACCCCGCCAGAACTATCAGGAAGAAAGCAGTGTGCTTTTCTTTTTGGTGAGACTTCAGAGGTCGGCTCAGGATGAAAACAGTGGCGGATATAATGACTACGGCGCCGATAGTGGCGGAGGTTCCGGGAAGCCGTAGCGATGCGATCAACATGATGGTCAGGAACAAGCTTACCGGGCTCCCGGTCGTGCGGGCTTCCGACGGTAAACTTATGGGCATCGTTTCCAGAAGGGACATCTTCAGGAAATTCGATGAGGATCAGTTGTCGCTGATAATGAAAAGAGAATGTATCACAATAACTCCCGACATAAGCATCAGCAGTGTTGCAAATATATTCGTCAGCAAAAGGATACACAGGATCCCCGTGATAGAGGACGGAAAGCTGGTGGGCATAGTTACGCCGACGGATCTTTTGAAGGAGATCGCGGAAATGAAGACCTCGTTGACGGCAGAGGACGCCATCAAGACAACATGCGTCACCGCATATGAAGGAGAGCCATTGGCGTACACGGTCGTCGCAATGAGAATAAGCGATGTGCCGGCTGTACCGGTCCTGGACATAAAGGGAAAGCTTGTCGGGATACTTACCGACCGCGACCTGTTCAGCGATCAGACCGTAGATGCGGAGGCTATGCTGCGCCTCGGGATCAAGGATTCCGAACTTGCAGGATACAGGAACGTGCTTCCGCTGTTCTATGCAGCAACAGACAAATACATACCGGACGAGACGACCGTCCGCGATTATATGATAAAAGATCCCAAGACCGTCTTCAAGAAGACGCCTCTGAGCGATGTTGCCCGCATCATGATCCAAAAAGACTTCGGACAGCTTCCCGTGCACGGCACAAAGGATGAGCTGGTCGGCATGATCTATGACGTTGATGTCCTATGCGCACTGACAGGTAATTCCAATGAATAACGAGATCAACAGCAACGATCTTTTATCCCTATGCAGACGCAGAGGGTTCGTTTGGCCGTCCTTCGAACTGTACGGAGGAGTGGCGGGAATGTTCGATTACGGGCCTCTGGGTTCCAATATGCGGAACAACATCGTTGAGGTATGGAGAGACATCTACAGAGGAAGAGAAGGCTTCATAGAGATAGATTCGGAGACCGTCAATCCGAGAGAGATCTTCAAAGCGTCCGGCCATGTGGATGAGTTCGCGGACCTGGTCACATACTGCACCAAGTGCGAAGCTGCGTCCAGAGCGGACCACCTCGTCAAAGAGTTCTTTGACAATCCCGATGTATTGTCCCCGAAGGAGCTGGACGACGCTTTTGTGAAATTCAATGTGAAATGTCCGGAATGCGGCGGAAAACTCGGTCCGGTGGAGGAGTTCAACCTCATGTTCAAAACGACCATCGGACGCGGCTCATCGAGAGGAGGATATCTCAGGCCGGAGACCGCGCAGGGGATATTCGTCAATTATCTGAACCTTTACAGATACAACAGGGAAAAGCTCCCTCTCGGCGTCATACAGACCGGGAGAGGTTACAGGAACGAGATCTCGCCCAGGCAGGGCATGATAAGGATGAGGGAGTTCAACATGATGGAAGTGGAGCTCTTCGTCGACCCCGATGACAAAAGCTGGAGCAGATTCCATGAGGTCGAGAACGATCTGATAACGCTTGTTCCCAACACAGGCACCGAGGCCGTGACGATGACGGTCGGCGAGACCGTCAAGAAAGGCATCATAGCAAATAAGGTGCTGGCATATTTCGTCTACACCACACAGCAGTTCCTGATCAGATTGGGAATAGATCCGAAAAGGCTGAGGTTCAGACAGCATCTCCGCGATGAGATGGCCCACTACGCCATGGACTGCTGGGATGCAGAGGTCCTTCTTTCCCTCGGGTGGATAGAGGTCACCGGCATAGCTGACAGAGGCTGCTGGGATCTGTCAAGGCACGCCGAATTCTCCGGCACGGAACTTACGCATTTCAAGAAATTCGACGAGCCGGAAGAGAGGGAGACAGACAAGGTCAAGGCAAAACACAAAGCCCTCGGTCCGAGATTTAAGGACAAAGCGAAATCCATCGCCGAGATGATGGAAGCAAAACACCCGTCGGACATCAGGGACGGCAAGCTAGTCCTGAAACTGGAGGACGGGGAGGTCATCCTCGACAGCGAATTCTTCGAAGTGGTGAAAGTGCGTGAGAAAATATCCGGAGAAAGGGTCGTTCCCCACGTTATCGAACCATCGCACGGGTTGGACAGGATATTCTACTCCGTTCTTGAACATGCTTACACGCATGATGAGAAAGAGGACTACACGGTCCTGAAACTCGCGCCGGAGATAGCCCCGATAAAAGTAGGGATATTCCCCCTCATGGAAAAGGACGGGCTGGACACCCTTGCCTTGGACATGTACAAAAAGGTACATTCACCCAGCATGGAAGCCTATTACGACGGCTCCGGCACCATCGGCAAGAGATATGCTAGGATGGATGAGATAGGCACGCCGTGGTGCATAACTGTGGATTATGAATCAATTGAGGGGCCTTCAAAGGGCACTGTGACCATAAGAGACCGCGATACGACCGCTCAGAAAAGGATACAGGCAGATTCCGTACAGGAAATATTGCGATCCCTCCTGTCCGGCGGGCGGTTTGATGACCTCTGAGACCTATATATAATACCTTGCCGGGAATGCCTGAAAAAGCGCACTTAGGATATCGTTCAATGGTATTTATGGAATCGAAGCGTCATCGGCGGCATTTTTGCCGATATAATAAACAATCTTTATATCGGCAATACCCCGATTATACAATGGTGAGACAATAGGAGTTGAAGACCTAGAGGATCTAAAAAAACTAACGATTTTGAGATCACAACTTAAGGGGATAACCGTCAAGGACATAATGATGTCCGAATTCCCTACAATAGGCCTTGAAGACAGGGTCGCGGAGGCCCTTTCGAAAATGAGAGAGTCTCGGTTCCAAGAGATACCGATAATAGACAACGGCAACTATGCGGGCGTGATCAGTTACGGCTCGATACTCAGAAAAGGGAGCACCGCGCCGGACACGAAGGTAAAGAATCTTGTTCGCAATCTTCCGACCGTCACTCTTGATACAGAGGTAACGAAGGTCGCTGAGTACATCGTTGCCGGCAACTGCAGGCAGCTGGCCGTCCTGAATGGAAAAAAGATAATAGGCATGGTGTCAAGAAGCGGTCTGACAAAGATCGCTGCCGGCATCAAGATACTCAGGGACATCAAAGTATG
>JAIRQG010000088.1 GCA_031256615.1 Candidatus Methanoplasma sp.
TATCTCATCGGTGATCCCCAACGCCCAAAGGAACTCCTCAAAGTCCAGAGACCGCAGCTCGATCGGCGTCTCATATCCCACTGGAAAAGATGGCACTTCTTTGTAATTGAGACCAAGCAGCGATCCCGAAGCGATAACGTCGAACCTTCCGTCCAGAGAAAACGACTTCAAAGCTACTCTGGCTTTGGGACAGCTCTGTATCTCATCCAGAAATATCAGCAAATTCCGTGGCTCAAACTTAATCTTCGGAAAACGTATGCTGAGATTTCTTACGAGAGAGTCCACATCCAGATCTCCTTCGAAGACGTTTTTCATCCCGGGAGATAATTCGAAGTTGATGTAAATGTAATTTCCATAGTTCTTTTTCGCAAAATCTTCAATAATGAATGTCTTCCCAACCTGCCTGGACCCTTTGACAAGAAGGCATTTCTTGTTCGGCGTGTCCTTCCATTTGAGGAAGGTTTCGCTGATCTTTCTCTTCAGCATAATGATATAATAAGCCAGGAAGTATTTATTACTATTTTTTACCACGACTTTTACACAATAACTACTATTTTTTACCACGACTTTTACACATAACTTACAGTTTTTTCCCACAATAAATCTTTGTGACACGTGATGTATCGGAAAGGTCAAAGACTGAAATTCTCGGGTTGTATTATGGATACAGCGAGAAATGCCAAGGAAGCCAAAAAAAAGATGAGGGTTAACGGTCAATTCCCTTCAGATCATCTGGCGATTTTACAAAAAGATTAATCATCCCGCGGCGATTACTCTTTTAGGCATACATTGAACACCATATTGGTTACTGCGGCGATATTTGTTTTCACATATGCTCTTATCTCGATCGGTAATCTTCCGAAACTCAAGATCGACCGCGGCGTTGCGGCGGCTGTCGGCGGCATTCTGGTGATCCTGTTCGGGATCATTTCTTTCACAGACCTTCCGGAATATGTCAATCTCAACGTGATATTCCTTCTGCTCGGGATGATGATGCTGGTGGCAGGCCTTGAATTCTCGGGGTTCTTCCGCATCGTTTCCAATTTCCTGATCAGATTCTCAGGCAGCAAAGTAAGGCTGCTGGCTTATGTGATGATCATATGCGCAGTGCTTTCCGCTGTTGCGCTGAACGATGCTGTTGTGCTGATCTTTACGCCCATTGTGATAAGATGCTGCAGATGTACCGATTCCAACCCCATTCCGTATCTCATCGGCGTGATGTTCTCCGCGAACATAGGGAGTCTCGCAACATCCGTCGGCAATCCTCAGAATGCGTACATAGCATCGGAGGCGGGGCTTTCTTTCATCGAATTTACCGCTCATGCCTTGCCTGTTTCCCTGTTGTGTCTGCCGATAGCGTTCCTTATCGTGTTCTTGATCTTCAGAAAGAACCTGACATCCCGCACCGCCGCTCCGTCATGCGGCACGGACATGGAAGTGGACCGCATCAGACTGTGGGCGACCGTGGCGATCATGATCGGCGCATTGATTGGGTTCATCCTGTCCGGCGCACTCGGCATCCCGATCTATGCGGTCGCGCTGACAGCGGGCGTCCTGGCACTCGCGGTTGTTATGTCAAAATCCGCAAAGAATGCGGTCTGGGTTGCAAAGAAAATCGACTGGCGTATACTTGTGTTCTTCATCGGTCTGTTCATACTTATGGGCGCAGTCACCGAATCCGGGCTTTTAGCTCAGATAGCCGCTGTGTTCCCCGGCTTCGGAGACGGCGAGACCCCGTCCATAATGAGTGTTACCGCTTTCTCTGCGGTCCTTTCCAACCTCGTCAGCAACGTGCCTGCGGTCATGCTGATAGGGAACATGCTTCCGGAAGGCAACATTATGCTTTGGATCGCTCTTGCCGCATCTTCCACCTTGGCCGGCAATGCCACATTGATAGGTTCCGCCGCCAACGTGATAGTCTCTGAGCGCTCTGAGCGCGAGGGTGTGCATTTCAACTTCTGGAAGTTCGCATTGATAGGGATGCCTGTGACACTCGTCACGCTGTTCATCGCAGTGGGTGTCTTGACACTTTTATCATGAGTATCGCGACCTTGAACAGCCAATCATTTTATCCCAAATCCCATATACATCCGGCAATGAAAAGATACGATCTCATATGTTTTGATATGGACGGCGTCCTCACCGCACTGAGGAGTTCGTGGCACTGGCTCAATCTGTGCCTCGGCATTGACAACGACGAAACCTATAAAGCATACATCAGCGGAGAGATCGATCAGCCGGAGTTCATGAGAAGGGACATCTCTCAGTGGAAAACGGTGAAGCCTGACATAAAGATCTCGGATCTCATAAGATTCTTCCAGAATATGCCGCTCACCGGCGGGATACAGGAAACGGTCGCATGCCTTAGAAGCAACGGGATGCGCTGCGTCATCATCAGCGGCGGCGTGGATATCGCCGCGAGGATGATCGCGGAAGAGTTCGGATTTGACGGTTATGTTGCGGACGGGATATGCAGCAATCCCGACGGGACCCTGACGGGCGAGGGAATAATGAACGTCGATCTTACTGATAAAGGCATCAGCGTCAGACAGTTCATTGAAAAATACGGGACCACAAAGGACAGGACGGTCTCCATCGGGAATTCATACACCGATATACCGATGTTCAGGGATTCGGGCGTATCTATCGCCTTCAACCCGACGGATGATTTCACAAAGGAAGCCGCAACGTATGTCGTACAGTCAGACAACATATCGGATGTTCTGGACCGCATCCTTCCATGCGATGACGGTCAGTCCTGATCGAAATCGAATCCGTCCTGATCGTCGTCTTCTTCAAGATCAAGGACGTCGTACCTCTTCTTTCTGATCTTGCCGTATATCCTTGTGATGTCTCTTGCCTCAGCGAACCCGTTCTTTATCAGGCGGTCATTTGTCTTTATCGCATGGATGAGGGCATCGAATCCTTCAAAGGAGAGGATCATTCCGGTCGCAAACTCATCATCGGGTTCGGCCTCTGTCCTTACGGAGTATGTATAATGTCCGTCGTTTACAGACACTTTGACGCTGAGTATGCCGAACTGCTTGACCCAGAGCACTTTGATATTGTCTGCCTGGAACCTCTTTCCTTTCTTTCCGTCCACGGTCTCTATATGGGTTATGCATACTCTTCTGTCGTCTTCAAGATAGAACTCGTCCCCGACGGATAATATCTCATTCGACATAAGTTCGGTTTCTATCGTCTCCGTCACGTCGCCGTCGCTGAAAAGCACCTTCACCATGAGGAGTTCCGGTACCCTTATCGTATCGGAGAACACTCTCCCGCACTCGGTGCACCTGAATGTGCCGGTGATATTGTCCTTTCCTGTCCTTCCTTTCAGTATATCGTGTTCTGTGAGATCATCGCAATTCGGACATTGGATATACAGATACTCTTCCATCTCTTCTCGCTTTGACATTTTTTCACCTGCTCACTAGGAAGGGGGGATCATGCCCCGGTATTATCGCATCAGCATACTTGGTTATTATCTTTACACTTTCCAATGCAAGCTCTTCATCGGTGTTTATCGCCGGAGGCACCATTTTCTTATAATTGCTGTATTTCGGTATCGCATCTCCGGCGATCACATACTTTTGATCTGCTTTGACGAAGACGCTTATCGAACCTTTTGTGTGCCCCGGAGTATGGACGATCTTCACTCCGGGAACAATTTCTCTGTCGATATCCAACGGCTTGGCGCCGTCAATCACACCGCACTCATCCGGATGCATCAGAATATCTGCATTCTCAAACATGTCGTTGTTCCCAACATGGTCAAAATGGAAGTGCGTCAACACCACCGTATCAACATCTTTCGGGAACACTCCGATTTGTTTGAAGGATGTTTTTATGGCAGGTTTCATATAAGGAGTGCTGGTGTCGACCACGATCATCCTCTCGTCTGTCCTGATGAGAACGGATGAAGAATGCGCATCGAAAACGTTCCCCTTCTCATCTCTTTGAAGACTTCCGATCGCCAGTACATCCAGCTTTATCATACAATTAGAATATCATTTCAACTTGAATTATATTGCCGTTGTTCTCGATCTTTTTGAAACCGCATCATTTGATGATCCAGCGTCCGCCCTTCTTTCCGCCTGTTCTTTCGAGTCTGCCGTCTTCTCTAAGTCTCTTTACGGCTGCCTCTACTTTTGATTTGGAGATCCCTATTTCCATGGAAATCCTTTCGATGGAGATTCCGCCGTCTGCGGCCATCAGCCCAAGTATCTTTTCTTCTTCCGATACAGCCAGCGTCTTAGGATCCATTCTCATTGAAAGTGTGACCTTTACTGTGGGCGGGTTCAGGCTTTCTTCGATCAGAGGAGATTCGAAGCCATTCTTTTTCCATGTCTCCATTATACGGTACAGACCGCTGTCTGCCCTTTCCACCGCGCCGACCAGAGAGAACATCTTTGCAAGAGTTGGGTTTCGAGGGTCGCTGTACCCTCCCTCTGCTGCCTCTCGTATCGGTATGCGGAACAGACCTGGATTCCTCACTGTCACAACATTCGGCCTCACCTCTATCCTGACTCCCATGCGGCCGCGGTAGTCTGCATGCACCAATGCATTGATCAGCGATTCTCTGAGCGCTTTATCGATGTCTGTATCCTCGACCCTTCTCCAATCATTGCCGATTGCAAAAGGCCGGCCTGTTGACACCCCTAAACGGCTGCTCACACTCATATAGAAATCAAAGACGTTTCCTGTCCATTGGCCATCACCGGAAACGATGCGGTATTCCCATTCCACTCCTGGTCTCATATATTCAATGTAATCAAGCTTATAGTCAGGCGCCTCGCTTGTTATTCTATATTCCAGGCCAAACATCAGAAGACCCGCCAGCGTCGGATGCAGTTCGCCATCCTCACCTTTCTTTGCGGCCCCGATGAGCCTAAGGAACTCATCATCCGGAACGGTGTTCCAAATATGTTTCTCATCCCCCACTTTCATGAATGTTCTGTATCTTGAGAGTGTGCCGCGGTCAATGTCGCTCATATCAAAGTCATCAAGGACGAATGCGTCAATAGGTGTGTCCGCATTTTCGCGCATCATTCCCGCGATCTCGGGCTTGGTGCAGCGGTAGTCATTCGGCCCATTGCGGCGGAAGGTGCCGCCGTTGATCCTGTCGTTTATGTATATCGGACAATCGTGTCTGTCGGCACGGGGGATGTTCATGACCACCAATTTTTTTCCGTTGTGCTCCACAACCTTCACGTCATCCGATTTCAGAACGTTGCAGCTTATCTTCTGCGGGTTGTTGATCGTATTCCATATCTCATTCACTGTTTTGTCGGTGTTTTTGATACCTCTGATCAACAACATGCCATCTTCCGTCTCCTCCAGACCAAGGACAATAGTGCCTCCGAATGAGTTTGCAAATGCGGAGTAGGATTCCCATACGCTCAGCGGTATACCTCCGCTTGCCGATTTTGCTTCAAAGGATGCGTCCTCTTCATTTAGGCAGTAATCCCCGCTGAACAATAGTTCCATAATCATTTATTCCTAAACTAATATTTATGTTTTATCTTTGTTTTTATCTTTTTTATCTTTAATTCTATCTTTTTTATCTTGTAAATTGCGATTTTTATCTCAATAATCATCTTTTTTATCTTTTTTTCATCCTGAGCACGTTAAAATCAAGGAACTTTCAATGGTTCAAATCATTCCGAAAGGTTTTTGATGTGCTTTTA
>JAIRQG010000003.1 GCA_031256615.1 Candidatus Methanoplasma sp.
TTGTGAACGATGTGTGCGACCTTGACCCCAAAGTCCTGAAAAGAACGTATCCTTCCATCTCGGCTTCCACGGTCAGCACCATCATCAAAATGCAGGAGGACGTCCGGTCTTCAAGGAAAGTGCTTTTCGAAAAGAACACCATGGCCACCCTCGGCCGGAATACTCAGGAGACACTTGTGAAGATCATGAAGGAGGATGTGGCCCCTTCTCTGACGGCGGAAGTGGACAAGCCCGTCACTCCCGATATAAAGAGAATAATACGCCTGCCCGGATCCATCCACGGAAAGACCGGGCTCAGAGTGACGCCGATAACAAGGCAGCAGCTGACCGGTTTCGATCCCCTCCGGGATGCGGTCCCTTCTTCTTACTCCGATGAGCCGGTAAAGATCACGATGAAGAGGGATTATGAGTTCGATATGAGGGGGGAGCATTTCTCTCTGTCCGGAGAGACGGAAGTGCCGGAGTTCGCTGCTGTCTTTTTGGTCGGAAGAAGGGCCGCCGATCACGGACATGCCTCCGAGAGGAAGGATCTGATCTTTTGATCGCCTGTTTTGATATCTCTGTTGTGAAATAACTTATATAGTTAACTGCTAATGCTGTTAGCAAAACTAATGGCAGAGGAACAGCATGGACTACGACGATCTTGCGAAAGAATTCATCAAGAACATGCTGTCCGCCCAGTCGTCCGGCATGAACAGGCTGGTCCAGGATGGTTTTCGAGGTGAGATCTTCGTTCTCCTTTTCATCAACAGAACCGGAGGCAGAACAGTTCCGGGCCATATTAGCGACTCGGCCGGCGTCAGTTCCGCCCGCATCGCCACGGCCCTGAACAGCCTGGAGGAAAAGGGGCTGATAACCCGCGAGATCGACAGCGAGGACAGGCGGAAGATAATCGTCAGGCTGACCCAGAAAGGCGCGGAGCGCGTGGAAGAAGAGGAAAAAAAGAAACTCGAAGAGATAAAGAACATCCTTATCCGGCTGGGAGAAGAGGACGCAAAGGAATTGGTCCGGATAATGGGCAGGGTCTCAGAGGTGCTTTGAAAACCTCCGACGGCAGAATCAGAAAACACAAGGTAATGATATGGATAACATTCTCAAATATCTCAGTAAAAGGCAGTGGATGATTATTGCAGTGATCGCTGTTTTCACTGTGGCTCAGGCCTGGTTCAATCTCAGATTGCCTGAATACATGGCTGAGATAACGAATGTCATGGCCGTCGGAGGCGGCCCGAACGAGGTGTGGCAGAAGGGAGAGTACATGCTCCTTTGCGCACTCGGAAGCCTGGCGGTGGCCATTATCATAGGGTTCTTTGCATCAAGAGTTGGAGCTTCTTTCTCGCAGAGGGTCAGAAGCCTGCTTTTCAACAAGGTCGACTCTTTTTCGATGGGTGAGATCAACAAGTTCTCGATAGCCAGCCTGATCACGCGTTCAACAAACGATGTGACAAATGTGCAGATGATCATCACGATCGGATTGCAGTTGGTGATATATGCACCGGTACTTGCAGTGTGGGCGCTCCTCAAGATCTCAAGCAAGAACATCGAGTGGACGCTTGCGACGGGCATAGCGATGGCCGTCCTTGCCATGTCATTTGTCGCAGTGATAATAGCGGTTCTCCCTAAGTTCAGAAAGATGCAGATCCTTACAGATAACATCAATAAGGTGGCAAGAGAGAACCTTATGGGGCTTCCGGTCATACGCGCATACAATGCAGATGGTTATCAGAAAGATAAGTTCGAGAAGGCCAACGACGAACTGACCGATACTCAGCTTTACACTACGCACGCGATGGCGCTTATGATGCCGTTTGTGAATTTCATCATGAGCGCGCTTCTTCTTTCCATATACTGGGTCGGCGCGATACTCATCAGCAATGCCAACATGCTGGAGACGCTTCCGCTGTTCTCGGACATGATCGTGTTCGTGTCCTATGCGATGCAGGTAATGATGGCGGTGGTTATGATACTGATGCTTTTCATTATCCTGCCTCGTGCGCAGGTGTCTGCAAAGCGTATCGTCGAAGTGATCAACACAGAACCATCAATCAGAGACGGAGCGGTGACCGATCCGGATAATTCTCTGAAGGGAGAGATCGAATTCAGAAACGTGAGCTTCAAATACCCCGGCGCGGCGGATTATGTCCTGGAGGACATCAGTTTCTCAGTGAAACAGGGGGAGACGATAGCGTTCATAGGTTCAACCGGAAGCGGAAAGACCACACTCATAAATCTTGTTCCGAGGTTCTATGATACAACAGAAGGATCTGTTCTGCTAAACGGAGTGGATGTCCGTGATTACAAGCTCGAATCGCTTTACGATAGGATAGGGTACATTCCGCAGAAGAGCGTCCTCTTCAGCGGAACGATCACATCCAACGTGGCATTCGGCGACAGCAGAAAAGAAAATGCAACGGAAGAGGATGTAAAACTAGCGATGAGGATCGCACAGGGGGCGGACTTCGTCGAAGAGATGGAGGATTCCTACAATGCGGCGGTAGCGCGCGGCGGCACAAACCTTTCCGGCGGCCAGAAGCAGCGTCTTTCGATCGCACGTGCGGTGTACAAGGCTCCAGAGGTGTATATCTTCGACGACAGTTTCTCTGCACTTGATTACAAAACGGACCGCGCCCTCAGGACCGCTCTGAAAAAGGAGACCAGAGGGGTCACGAGCATGATCGTGGCTCAGCGCATCGGCACGATAATGGATGCGGATAAGATCATTGTGCTTGATGAAGGACGGATCGTTGGGGCAGGGAAGCATAAAGAGCTTCTTAACAAGTGCGAAGTGTACAGAGAAATCGCCATGTCGCAGCTGAGCAAAGAGGAGCTGGCGATATGAGCGAAGATACACAGAGCAGGCGGCCGGCCAGAGGTCCTTTCGGCGGTGGCAACGGCCCGGGCATGGGTCCCGTAGAAAAACCAAAAGAATTCAAGAAAACGTGGATTAGCCTTATCAGATACAGCAGATCGCACATGCCGATAGTTATCGCGGCGCTTGTTATGGCGGCCCTCGGAGCGGTGCTGGAGGTCATCGGCCCAGATAAACTGAAGGACCTAACAAATGAAATAATAAAGGGAGTCTGGGGACTGAACGGAGGTTTAACGGGTGGCATCGACATCGGCGTTGTGACAACGCTCGGCTTTATCCTAATAGGCCTGTATGTCGGCGCCGCTGTATTGAAGATTGCACTGAACTGGATCATGGCAACAGTAACGCAAAAGATATCCAGACAGATGAGGTCGGACATCTCGCGAAAAATAAACCGTCTGCCATTCAGTTATTTTAACAAAGCAAGCTACGGCGATGTCCTTAGCCGCATAACGAACGACGTCGATGCGATCGGCACGACGCTGAACCAGAGCATCCCCGCCATAGTGACGGCCGTGACGATGCTGATAGGTTCTCTGATAATGATGCTCATCACAAACTGGACCATGGCGCTCACCGCCGTTGGCTCCAGCATACTGGGCTTTGTTCTGATGGCGATCATAGTTACAAAATCCCAAAAGTTCTTTGTAGCGCAGCAGAAGGATCTCGGCAACATAAACGGCCATATCGAAGAAGCATACACGGGACACACTATCATAAAGGCATACAACAGCAGCAGGGAGTTCAAAAAAACGTTCGAGGAGATAAACAGAAGGCTCTACGTCAGCGGATGGAAGTCTCAGTTCTTCTCGGGGATGATGTGGCCTCTGATGTCCTTCATAGGGAACTTCGGATATGTAGCAGTATGCGTGGTCGGAGCCGTGCTGACGATGAACGGCACAATATCCTACGGAGTGATCGTCGCATTCATGCTTTATGTACGGCTGTTCACGCAGCCTCTTTCTCAGCTGGCACAGGCCGCAAGCAGCCTCCAGAGGACCGCCGCCGCAAGCGAACGCGTGTTCGAATTCCTGGATGAAAAAGAAATGGAGGACGAAAGCCAGAAGGTAAAACGTATCACTGATGCAAAGGGAGATGTGGAGTTCAGGAATGTCAAGTTCGGATACAGTCCCGACAAAACGGTCATCAGAGATTTCTCAGCGAAGGTAAAGGCAGGAGAGAATATCGCGATAGTGGGTCCCACCGGCGCAGGGAAAACAACGCTGGTCAATCTGCTGATGAGGTTCTATGAGATTGACAGCGGAGAGATACTGCTTGACGGCATCCCCATAAATGAGGTCCAGCGCGAAGACGTGCATGAACAGTTCTGCATGGTGCTGCAGGATACATGGCTGTTCGAGGGCACCATCAAAGAGAACATTGTCTACTCGATGCAGAACATTTCGGATGAGGAAGTGGTCAGCGCCTGCAAGACCGTGGGGCTGCATCACTTCATACACACGCTGCCGGACGGATACGACACCGTACTGAATGACAACACGGCCCTGTCCGAGGGACAAAAACAACTGCTGACCATTGCGCGCGCCATCATCAAGGGCTCGCCGCTGCTGATACTGGACGAGGCGACAAGTTCAGTTGACACCCGTACCGAGCGCATCGTGCAGGAGGCAATGAACGCTCTTACGGTCGGCAGGACCGCGTTCATTATCGCTCACAGACTGTCGACGATCAAGAACGCCGACAAGATCCTTGTGATAAGGGACGGAGACATCATCGAAAGCGGCACTCATTCGGAGTTGTTGGCAAAGAACGGGTTCTATGCCGAGCTTTACAACAGTCAGTTTGAAACGGCCGCATAAGGCCTCCCCGGCTCCCGCGGGGTGTGTATTTTTTACCTACTGGGGGCAAAAAATACATGAGGAAATCCGTAGTGAGAACCACCTTATATATTGAAGATATATTCCAATATATGCAGGTGAGGATGCATGAAAGATTTAATAGTGAAACCCGCAGCCTTTGAAAACGAAGAACTGATACCTATAGATTACACAGGACACGGCGCTGATATCTCACCGGAGATCCATTTATTAAACATTGACGAACGGGCAAAATCAATAGCCATCACCATGGATGACATGGGGCATCTGATGCCTGCTTACAACCACTGGCTCATTTGGAATATACCTGTCATGGAAATAATCCCAAAAAACATACCGCATGGAGAGATTGTCGAGAGTTTGTCCGGCGCTGTGCAAGGGTGCGGTTACGGTAAAAACGGATACAGAGGGCCTAAACCGCCGCTCAATCGGTCACACAGGTATCAGTTTAACGTATTCATTCTGGATTGCAAACTAGATCTGCCTGCCACATCAAAAAAGCGTGACCTGATTCAAGCAATGGAGGGGCATATCCTTCAACAAAATGCATTTGCCGGCCACTACAAGTGATGAGCATAAGCACGCCGTAAATGGTTGATATTACCCGATTACCGAAATCGTCTAACCCTTTTTTAATCGGCAAGGAAAAACGCGGGAACGACCAGCATCTGCTGTCTGTTGTGCCGCTGCCGCAAAGAAGACAGGGATCTGCCTAGGGAGAAAGAGTTATCGAAGTGAACGAACTCCCCCAAAAAAATAATTAAGAATTCTTTGAGCGGGCCTGCTGCGGCGACCGTGTTTCACGATCTTGCGACCTAAACATTTATTAATTTAATGCAACTCCCGAGTGTCATGAAAGCATTCCGTGTGGTAGGTTCATACGCTGACCCAAGGAAGAGACAGCCATTCTCCATTGAGGTTTCCGCGGAGGACGAGGAAGCGGTAAGAGAGAAGGCCTTATCGCTTCTCGGCAGCAAACACAGACTCAAAAGGAGAGAGATCGAGATCACAGAAGTGGTTGAGCTCTCTCTCGATCAGATCACGAACCCTGTTGTGAAATACGAAGCCGGGGCATGAAAATGGAAGATGACGAGCTCCGTCAGGCAATGGCGGTCCTTGAGACCTACGATGCCCAGCTGGAAGCTCTGAACAGACAGATCAGGCTTCTTCAGGTCTCCCTCGAAGATGTCACCAGGGCGCGCGAGACATTCAAAGCACTTGCGAACGCAAAAGAGGGCGACGAGATCCTGGTTCCCATAGGCGCATCTTCATTCATAACCGCTAAAGTAACAGGAAAGAAGACGGCGATTGTCGGCATCGGGAACAGACTGTCGGCAGAGAAGGATCTCGGAGAAGCGGCGGAGTTCATGGAAACGAACGTGAGCGAGATCACCAAGGCCATCAGAGAAACAGCCGGCACACTTGGCGAAATAGAGAAGATGGCAGCAGAACTTTCGGTAGCGGTCCAGAACGAATATCAATACCGAAAGCAATCCGTGCAGTGAGCTGCATATGTTCGATTCTCTGAAATCAAAACTTAAGAACATTTTGAACAAGTCATCCCAGCTGGATGCTGACAAGGTCTACAATGACCCTCGGGAAAAAGATGCCGCCGAAGAGAAAACAATTGCAGAACCTGTTATAAAAACAGTTGCAGAACCAGTTATAACAAAAGAGCCTGCAAAAGAAGAGGCTCCTGTTGCGGCAAAGGCCGATGATGTCCCCGTCCCTAAGGAAGAAGAAAAGCCGGTCTCCAGAAAAGAGTGGCTGAAGCGCAACAAGCAGCAGAAACCGGCGGCCAAACAGAAAGATGAGTCCGACACCGGCAAGATGGTCGGCGACTCCGGAAAGAAGATCAAAGAGGATCCGCTCGACGATCTCCTGGACGAATTGGAAGTGATCCTTTTGGAATCCGATGTTGCGTATCCTGTAGTGCAGGATATCATTTTAGGCGTCAGGGACAACCTTGTGAACAAGAAATACGGGAGACAGTATACTCTGGAGGAGGTTGTCAAAGCCGCCGTAATGGAGTCTGTCAGAAATGTTCTGAAGGTCAACGAGTTCAATTTCGACGAGTGGATGGACAAACAGGAAAGACCGGTTGTGATGATGTTCGTCGGCATCAACGGGACCGGAAAAACGACTACCATCGCAAAGATAGCAAAACGTCTGAAAGATGATGATAAGAGCGTTGTTATCGCCGCCTGCGACACATTCCGGGCAGGGGCGATAGAGCAACTGAGCATCCATGCCGAAAGGGTCGGAGTGAAGATTGTCAAACAGGAGCAGGACGCCGATCCGTCGGCGGTCGCGTTCGACGCAATCGAGCATGCAAGGTCAAAAAAGAAAGACGCGGTCCTTTTGGATACGGCGGGCCGCATGCAGACCAACAGCAACCTGATCGCTGAAATGAAGAAGATAGCCCGGGTCTCAAAGCCCGCGCTGAAGATATTCGTAGGAGACGCTTTGGCCGGCAACGATGCCATTGAACAGGCCAAGGTGTTCGACGAAGCGATAGGGATCGACGCCATTGTCCTTACGAAGATAGATACCGATGCCAAAGGCGGCGCCGCGCTTTCGATCGCGCACACCATCGGCAAACCCATTGCCTTCGTGTCGGACGGTCAGGGATACGACGATCTTCAGGTCTTTGACTCGAACTGGATGCTTGAGCGCCTTTTCGAGTAAACGCGTTTCAGACGCACAATCTGTAGAACAATGACGCAAAGACCTTTGCGTCTATCACCATATTATCTATGACGACATGCTCATTCGGGCGGTGGAGCGTGCCTCCTCCGTGCTGCCAAACATATGCGTCGTATCCTTCCTCTCTGAAAAAGTTCGCACATGTGGCGCCGCCTACACCGATCGGCGTGGGCCTCTTCCCGGTGATCGATTCTATCGAATCCGACAGCGCCTCGAAGACATCTCCTTCTGTGGATGACGGCTTGCCGGAGATGTGGCTCTGTATCTGAGTGATGGCTATCTTCGCCCCCGTCCTGGACTCGTGCTTTTTCGCAACGCGTTCGGCGACCGCCACGACCTCGTCCGGATGGTATTCCGGCACCGTCCTGATGTCCATGGAGAACTCGAAGTTCCCGGGTATGGTGTTCACGTTCGTCACTGTGCCGGGAGATTTCGTAGGCTCAAACGTGGACCTTTTCGGGATGAACAGTTCATCCTCGTTCGGGAACTCCTTCCCGAACTCCGCCAGAAGATCCATGAGGAGTTCGTTGCCTACCCTGAATGCGTTGATCCCTTTATCCGGAGTCGACCCGTGCGTCGTCCTTCCTGTCACGTTGAACTGTAACCATATGAGATTCTTCTCCGCAACATCGATAAGCTCTCCTTTCGGCGTTCCCCAATCCGGCACGATGAACACATCATCCTTTGAAAAATGCCCCCTTTTGATCAGGTACTCTATGCCCATCTTGCTTGATGTCTCCTCATCGGCGACGTATGCTATCCCTATGGACCTTTTTGACAGGATATCTTTCGGGATGAACTTGGAAGCGAACATCGATGATATCACTGCTTGGCCGTTGTCTTCCGTGCCTCTCCCGTATATCTTGCCGTCCTTGACGACCGCTTCGAAGGGGTCGGTGTCCCAATCCTGAATATCGTCCGCGGGGACTGTGTCGGTGTGGGCGACGATCCAGACCGTCCCTTTGCCCTTGCCGTTCTTCTTTGCGAGTATATTCGGCCTTATGACGCTCGGATCAAGATCATCCCGCGCGTCGACCCGGATGACGCTGTCGTAACCTTCCAGGCATCTGCCGAGCATGTCCGCCCTTTTGCCTTCGCCTGTACCGCCGTTGACCGGAGCGAGGGCAGGAATGCGTATCATCTCTGACATAACCCGCACCATGTCCTCTCTGGACCCTTCAATCTTTTCAAGGATCTGCTTCAGCTCCATGTTTACGAATTGTCGGGGCCTCATAATATGTTTCCTATGAAAAACAAAAGGAATCGTTTAAAAAGTTTGCCGCGCCGTCCCGGAACTCATTCCCTGCGCACAATCATCGTTACAGCATTCCCTCCGCCGAGACAGAGAGTGCACAGGCCCGTCTCCTTCCGGCGGTCGTGCATCGCATATATCCGCGTTGTCAGTACGCGCGCCCCTGAACCGCCGATGGGATGTCC
>JAIRQG010000027.1 GCA_031256615.1 Candidatus Methanoplasma sp.
CCGGTCATCGCGCCGGATGCCTCTACAAGTTCCCCGCTCTTGGTGACCAGTCTTATCCCTCCCATGAGCGCTCTTGCCTCGGCTACGGTGTTTACCACCAATGTATCTTGGAACACATACCAGAATACATTCGTGTATTTTGCATCGAAATCGATAAGGTCGGTGGCGTATCCTTCCGTCTTTTTGACCGCCATTATCGCCTGTGCCCTAGGCTTTCCGCTTATCATTTTGTTCAGCGGCAGGAATGTCACTCTGCCGAGTTTCTCTTTCTTGAGATAGGATATGCAGTCGGATGCTACCTGATCATCCGAAACGACGATCGCCCTCATCTTCCCTCCGGCCGCCACAGACAAAGCTGTTTCATAACCGGGCTGGACGGTGGCGAGTTCCTGAACGGTACCGTGGATGCCTGTCGCCATCCCTTTGTTCCTGAGCTCGATTATCGCCTCCACGGCCTCATCCCCCTTGTTCATCCTGCTGGACAGCTTCTTCTCGGCCTGGAGCTCGCTGTACTCGGACTCTATCCTTCTGATGGCCTCTTTGAGTACGGGCTCTTGTTTCTCGAGCTCCGCCTCTTTCCTCTTGGCTTCCATTATCTTTTTGGATATGTCCTCCGCCCCGCCCATCGGGCCGGTTTCCTGCTTCACTTCCTTCAGGTTCCATTCCGCATCCTTTATATCGAAATCTGCGGACTGCAGCCTCTCGTCCAGCTGGGCCATTGATCTTCTGAACTCTTCTGCGACCGTTCCCGTCTTTGTTACGGCGATCTCCGCTTCGTGTTCCGCTTCCTCTTTCGCATCGATCTGCGCCTCTAATTCGTTGAGCCTGTCCTGGAGCTTTGTGTGCTCCCCGCCCTGCTTGGACATGTCCTCGCGGATCTTGGCGTCTTCCGCCTTTGCGGTGTTCAGTTCCTTCTCGCGTGCTTTGAGCTGCTTAGATACTTCAGAAAGCGTCTCCGACAGGGCGCTGCATTCGGTCTGGTTCCCGCCGACGGCGTCTTCAAGCTCTTTTTTTACGGATTCCTGCTCTTCGATGTCCTCTTGGGCTCGCTCCGAGCGGTCCTTCTGCATGGCCATGTCGATCTTGGCCTTCTCGATCTTTCCCTTGATCTCCTTGTACTCGGGCCCAACGCGGTCCTCTATCTCTTTCTCTTTCTCTTTGACCGCAGCCTCATTCTCGGCATACTCTTTTTTGATGGACTCTTTTCTCTCGCTGAGCGTTTGGATGTCTTTTATTATGGAGGCTATCTGCTCATTCAGCCCCTCGAGCTTTGCCTCTTCTATCTGTTTCTGCCTGTGGACGGACTGCGCCTTTGCCATTTCCAGCGTGCTCTGCGTCTCGATGTACTTTTTGGCGTCTTCCTTGTCCTTTTCAAGCTTTTCGATCTGCTTCTGCAGTTCCTCAAGGACAATGTTTATCCTCTCGAGGTTGAGCTCTGCCTCCTGACGCTCTCCCCTCGCCTTTTCCAGGTCGGCATCATAACTTGCTATTCCTGAGATGGAGTCCATGACCCTTCTTCTCTCCATGTTGCCCATCTGGACTATCCTTGTGACGTCTCCCTGCTGGACCATGTTGTAGCCGTCGGCGCTTATCCTTGCCTTCGTGAGCAGGCCGTCGAACTCGGTCAGGGATGACTTTCTGTCATTCACATAGAAATATGAGCTGTAATCTGTCCCGTTGTCGGAGATCTTAACATATCTTGTCAGCTTGACGATGTCGTCATCCCAAGGCATCATCCTGTCGGCGTTGTCGAACACCAGGGATACTTTCGTGTATCCCGACTTGCCTTTCGACTTTCCGCCGTCAAATATCAGGTCGGTGAGCTTTCCTGCCCTCACCGCTTTGGAGCTCTTCGGCCCCAGCACAAAAAGGATCGCATCTGTGATATTGGATTTCCCGGAACCGTTCGGTCCCGTGACTGCCATATATCCTTCCATCAGAGGTATTGTGAGCTTTCCTCCGAAAGATTTGAAGTTCTCTAGTTCTATTTGTTTCAAGTACACGTCTTTGACCCCTTTTTACAGGGCAAACGCGAGCCTTTAACTCCGAATGCATCCCTTTTATCCGCGTGCGGACAGAACATAATAATGGGCACGATGATATATAAAGCCAGTCCTAAAAATAAGATAAGGAAAAAGTGCGTTTGTGAAAAGAAGTAAACTGTTCTTCTCAGAAAAAATCCAGTGCGGACACCGTTTTGATCAGGACCATTTGTCTGTTATGTTCTGAAAAGTGTTAAACAACAACACTTTTTGGAACCATAATATGCATCACGACTGCACTTTTTGGAACATAAAAACAAAACCCCCCAATATTACGATGATCATGACTTTGCTCCGGACAGCGGGGGCTGATCCTTTCGATCCGGTAAAGGTTCTTTTGTTTTGATCACGGCGCGCGGCCTGACCTCGACAGAAGACCCGGTATATCTGCCACTGACTTTGCGATGTGCGTGGGTTTTACCTTTAACTCATCAAGGTCGGACATCTTCGCCTCACCTGTGAGCACAAGAACAGATGCTATTCCTGCATCGGATGCCATTTTCATATCCGTATACAGCCTGTCGCCGATCATCATTGTTTTATCTTTATCGATACCCATCTCGCCCGCCGCCATCTCCAGCATCAGAGCGTTGGGTTTGCCGATTATTGTCGGAGCGGCCCCGGTGAGGTGTGAGAGCAAATGTATGAACTGCCCGATGTCGACATCATACGCATCCTCGGTCGGGCACAGATCATCCGGGTGGGTGGCTATCAGCTCCGCACCGTTCATTATGCAGCGATATGCTTTGTTGATCTTGTCAAAGGTGATCGTTCTGTCAAAGGTCAGAAGAACAATGTCTGGACCTTCTTCGCTGCTTTTTATTCCGAGCTCTTCTATCTCCCGAGTTACTTCAGGAGTTGCGATAACAAACACTTTCTTTCCTTTTCTCCTTTCTTTTATGAACCTTACAGTGGCGACCGTTGAAGTAAGGATGCTTTTCTTATCTGCCTCAAACCCCATTGCACGGAGTTTATCGCAATAGTATTCTCTCGTATGAGAGGAATTGTTCGTAAGAAAGACAAATGGTATCTTCTCTTTAAGCAGAAAATCTATGAACTCTTTCGCTCCGGGTATGACATTGCCTCCCTTGTATATGGTGCCGTCCATATCGATCATCAGCCCGGAAGGTCTCAAATCATTCCTCCAGGTACTCATCTTTCAGGATCCTCATGGTGGTCCTGAGCGCGCCCCTCGATTCTCTGCTGTAGATGCAGGCTGCCGGGTGATAGGTGGGGATGAAAAGAACATCCTTTCCGTGAACCTTTATCGACATCTTCGTGTTAGCTATCTCAGACATCTTTCCTTCATAGCCCAGAAGGTCGCGGCATGCCGACTTCCCAAGACCGATGACAACCTTCCTTCCGGACAGTTCATGGTCAAGGAACGGACGGCAGGCATCCATTTCCTCTTTCGTCGGGTCCCTGTTGTTCGGGGGGCGGCATTTGACGGTGTTGGTTATCATGACCTTTGAGCGGTCGATGCCTTCCTCTTCCATTATCGCATCCAAAAGCTTTCCGGACCTCCCCACAAATGGTTTTCCGGAAAAGTCCTCTTTTTCCCCCGGGGCCTCTCCCACGAATACAACTGGGGACCTCAGGTCCCCGCTGGGCATGACTATCTTCGTACGGCCCTCGCAGAGCCCGCATAGTCTGCAGTTCGGTTCGGGGATCATTTCTTCCCCTTCACAAGCTCTGAGCCTTTTATGAGAGATACCAGAGAAACGCCGACATTGGCAAGGTTCTCCTTTCCGCCGCCTTCTCTGTCCACAACCGATATTATCTCGCTGATGACCGCACCGCTCTCTCTCAGTATTGAGATCGCCTTCATGCTGGAACCTGCGGTCGTTATCACATCTTCTACCACAAGCACCTTGTCGCCGGGATTAAGGTCCCCTTCTATCAGCCCCTTTGTGCCGTGGTCCTTCTGCTCCTGCCTGACCATGACGTATGGTATTCCTGTCGCCATGGACAGCGCCGCCGCCAAAGGTATGGATCCGAGCACTATCCCTGCGATCCTGTTCGGACGTATGTTCTCTGTCTGCATCTTCTCCGCCATCAGCTGGGAGATCAGATAGAGAACTTTCGGGTTGGTGCTCGCTTTCTTTATATTTATGTAATATCCGCTTTTCGCTCCGGATGCCAGCGTGAACTCTCCAAACTGAAGCGCGCCGCATTCCTCCAATGCCTTTGAAATCTCGCTCATCTTTTCACCACGGTTCCTTCTTGATACCGAGTTTATATCCTATTATGTTAACGCCCCTGTGTATTATGAACATCAGTGCCAGTATGAATATCAATGCAGCTATGTGCCATCCTTCTATGAATGTGGAGTACACCCAATGCGGGAAGAATATCGAGGTTATCAGAAATGCCCCGAAAACAAAATCATACTGATCCAGTACCGGTGCCTTCTGACCTCTTTCCATCCCAAGCCTTCTCTTTATGAATGCTCCCATGAGATCACCGAGTATAGCTCCAAAAGAAAGGCAGAATAAGATCCCCACATTATTCCAGAACGGCCCGAAGCCCCAGAAGTTGTCCGGATCCCAGAGCGACGAGGCCCCTATCAGGACCAGTCCGATGGCCACGCCTGCGAGCCCTCCTCCGAACAGGCCTCTCCAGGACTTTCCGTCACCGAATATCCTCTTGCCTCCCCAGGACTTTCCGAAATCGATCTTCGGTCCTCCGCCGACAACCGCCGCCACTGAATTGGGAAGCATTGCCGGTATGAACAGCCATAGGCCGGTGAACATTATCAGTATTATCTCGACGATACCCATCTCTTAATGATGATTGCAGATTGACGTATAAGCTTTCCTTTACTGAAAGTGTGGCATTTTCTGCAATGAATGTGCACCGGAACCGAAAGGCAAAGTGTCCTTCTTTTGAGTTGGAACAATTCCTATCATCATATGGAATGCAGTGCAGAGGTTGATTTCATCTGGTGAGAACGAGCCGGTCTGTTTTGTAAATTGTCCATGTTTTTAGAATAATCTGCTGAACGGTTCGGAGCCAATGTAGGGGGAGAAAAAAGGTGCTGGCGCATGACAAAAACACCGTATTATACAAATTCATAATTAAACAATATATTCGTAATTTACTAATTTAAATTTTATATATTAGGAATTATTTGTATATACATGATTAATATGTGTTAATTACAGATATTATTTCTGTAAGTTCGGATCGTGCAAACGCCCGAACTTACCTAAACGCTTTATTATCAAGGAGCCAGCCAAAATGCAGAAAAAAAGAAAGCACAGACCGGTCTCGATGCTGCTCGTCGTTATCATGATCTCCACAATATTTGTGGGGATCACCCCGTCGATAACGCCCTCTACATCCATGGAGGCAGCATCGATCTCATCAGATGATCTATCCTTAACGTCCGACGCCTGTCGGAACGATTATGGCCTGGAGGATGCGGCAATGAGTGCCGTTCTTTCCAAGGACATGCCAAACTACACAACATATGACGACTCCGACCTTTATGCTGCCGTGACGGGCGCATCGTCCAACGATGCAGCGTTCAAGGCAGAGGAACTGACCCTTACCCCGGGTTCAACACAGTATGACATGAACTTCACATGGTACAGCGACAGGGACGCTGGCAGCCAGTCAACAGTGCAGATCACAAAAACGACATACACAGTCTGCAGCGAGTCCCCGATGACCCAAGTGATAGAGATCACCGGAACATCAGGGAATGCATCTGCAGGAAAGAGCTGGCACAAGGCAAGCGTGTCCGGCCTTATTGCAGACACCGAATACACGTACCGCATCTCCAATGATGGCGTTCTCTTCAG
>JAIRQG010000037.1 GCA_031256615.1 Candidatus Methanoplasma sp.
GTCTTCCGGATAGTATCTTGGGATGGGCAGGGCTGTAAGATCCGTTTTCATTTTATTGGCCATGAATCCGGGGGTCTTCACTTCGTTCAGGTCGCAGGGAGAATCGATCGCAGACAGGATGTGCCCGACTATCTTCTCCGGCGGGATGTTCATGGCGGCGGCGATCTTTTTCCTCGTCGAGAAAACGTTCCCGGCGGCTTTCTTCCCGTTGACATTCTCGAACAGCACCGTTGTGTCCTGATCGCTGAGCAGCGTTTCCGTTATCTTTGTTGAAACAGGATCGATATTCTCTTTGATCGAAAAGACATTTTCTCCCAGAAAGTCCCTTAGTGCCATATCTCTCTGTAAGCGGTACATCCTTATATTATTAGCCCGAAAGCTGCAAAATTTTCAGATGAATATGATAATAATTCAATAAAAACATTTTTGAGAGGGCCCTTTAAAAGCGCCAGATGTGCGCGGGGAAAGAGGTAAGGAATCAAGCAAGAGCTGGTCTGAATGCAACAACGATTCAGTCCCTGCTTAACACTATATCACAGAAATTCATCAGTTCCCCTATTTGGGTGCTGGCTATCACCCACACCTTCGCGTAGTCTACATCGTGGTATTTACGGGCAACTAGTATCCGGAACCCCATAACGCTCGGCCGATCTGTCTCCGGGTGTTCATCTGTCAGGTTCTTGGAGGTCTCAGAAATCTGCATCAGAGCGAGACATACAATCTGCGGTATATTGGGTCATCTGTGAAGCCATCAAAGCTGAATAATCCTGTATGCGTTTTAGAGCACTCGGTCATCTCTCAAAGATCAGCACCTCTTGCTCCCTTATGCTGCTGAGGAATTCATCACTTAGGTTATCGGTCTCTACCAGATCCATGGGAATATCCAAAACCATCATGAGGCGTCCTGCCAAACTACAGTAGTCCATCGCCCCGAGGCCATTTGCGTCGATGCGGATATCGACATCGCTTCTGTTATCAGCCTCGCCCTTAGCATAGGGCCCAAATATGAACGCACGATACACAGCACTGTATTGGCTGATAATTGGCGTCACAAGACCGACGATGTCATCCAATGTGTATCTGGCTTTCATGGGCATATGATTCCATTCTGTAAACAATTCCATAGCGTATATAAACTGGTGCCTGGGATTAAGCCTCTCATATCAAACAGATGATCCGCGCAGATAATATTCGCTCAAATCCAAAGAGAATTGCAGGTGTGAACTTTTATATATATTGTACGTCATACTGATGGATGATGGTTCCAACCATGACTGTCGTGCGGATGAGAAAGGTTCCAACCATGATCGCTCAACCCGGGCCATAGGATATTCTTCCTCCATTCTATGGTTCGGGCATTTTAATCAAAAACCGATCTCCGCCAGCCGATTATTCGCTGTGCATATTTTGCTGCTGATTTCTTGATCCGGGTCAAAGATGTTCTCTGCGGCCCTGAAGCACACGATAAGTGAACAGAATAAATATTCGAAGTAGAATGCACAATCATGTCGGACGATCATGTCGAGGCACTCATTAAAAAGTACGCACTGCAGAATGCGGTGTTCTTCAAGGGCACTGCGAACCCAAAAGCCATTGTAGGAAAGGTGCTTGGTGAGAACCCGGAATACAGGAGCAGAGCGGGAGAGATCACGCCTCTGATCGAATCGATCGTGTCTGACATCAACAAGATGTCCTTGGAGGAGCAGACCAAAGCGCTTGGGGAGATAGATCCCTCGCTTCTTTCCAAAGAAAAAAAGGAAAGGGTCTACCTGCTGCCCGAGCTGAAGAACGCCGTCGACGGCAAGGTCGTGATGAGGATCGCCCCGGGACCTTCGGGGCCTCTGCATATCGGACACACCCGCGCATCGATACTGAACGATGAGTATGTGAAAAGATACAACGGAAGGCTGATAGCCAGATATGAGGACACCAACCCGGAGAAGATCGAACCCGACGCATACAGAATGATATCCGAGGACCTCGACTGGCTGGGAGTGAAGATCCACGAATCCGTCATCCAATCGGAAAGATTCGAAATATATTACGATCACACAAGAAAACTCATTGAGATGGAGAAGGCATACGTCTGCACCTGCAACGGCGATGATTGGAGAGAGATGAAGGAAGAGAGAAAAGAGTGCCCGTGCCGCAATCTTCCGATGAATACTCAGCTGGAAAGATACGACAGACTGCTCAGCGGAGGATACAAAGAAGGAGAAGCCATCGCCGTTGTGAAAACAGACATCGCCCACCCGAACCCGGCAATAAGGGACTTCGTTGCTTTGAGGATGGTCGACCAGCCCCATCCGAGGACCGGCAGCAAATACTGCGCATATCCCATGATGAACCTGTCAGTCGCTATCGACGATCATCTTCTCGGCGTGACCCACGTGATGCGCGGAAAGGACCATCTCAACAACACCCTGAGACAGGAATATATCTTCGATTACTTCGGATGGAAGAAGCCGGAGTACTACCATTACGGATTGGTGAACATTTCGGATACTGTGCTCAAAACATCGCTGATCAAAGAGAGCATCCGCTCCGGAGAATACACCGGATGGGATGATGTCAGGACAGGCACGGTAAGAGCGATAAAGAAGAGGGGGATCAAGCCGGAAGCCGTAAGAAGATACTGGGTAGAGAGCGGCATAAAATCGGTCGATATCCAATTCTCCTGGGACAATCTGTACGGGATGAACCGCGATGTGATCGACGGCATTTCCAACAGATATTTCTTCGTCGCTGATCCTGTGAGATACGACATCGACGGCATCGATACGGTGGAGGGAAAAGCGCCGCTCCATCCGGACCATCCCGAGAGAGGGAGCCGCGAATATCATATCGGCGGAAGCAGGACGGTGTTCATCTCCTCGGAAGACTCAAAGATGTTCGCCGAAAAGGGACAGATCCGGCTGAAAGACCTCTGCAATCTCGAATACGGCACCCCGGCAAAATACACCGGCAACGACCTTTCGATACTGAAGAAAGGCGCGAAAGCGGTCCAGTGGGTAGGACGGAACAGCATCGGTACGGAACTTCTCATGCCGGACGGCAGCGTCATAAAGGGCCTTACTGAAGACGGGATCCTGAACGAGAAAAGCGATACGGTGCAGTTCGAGCGTGTGGGCTTCGTCAGGCTTGAGAGCATGAGCAAAGACCTTATCAAAGCGGTCTTCACCCACCGCTGATCATCCGCTTGTGTCTATGAAGACCGAGGCTGCAAGATCGGCCGTAAGCGCCACCACTGAGCTCTCCACGCAGACAACGGTAATGTTCTCTTCGGGTAAACTCGAGTCGAGAGTAAGCTTGCGGCCGGGTACGAATCCCATCATGATCAGTTTCTTAATGATCCTGGGATCGCTGCTCCTGAGGTGAGATATCACTCCCCGCTCTCCCGGGTTCAGGTCTGACAGCGACGCGGTGATATTGGTCCCATCAGAGGATGCCGCTTTGCATGGAACGGAGCAGCTTTGACAATCGCTGTCCACCTGAGTTCCCATCATCTGGCACATCTTTATCGCTGATTCTTCGGACAAAGCATGCTCAAGCCTGCATGCTTCATCATGTGCGGTCTTTCTGTCGATGTTCAGCACATTGATGAGAAAATTCTCCAGCACGTGATGTTTCTTCCTGATCTGCCTTGCGTATGCAAGCCCCTCTTCGGTAAGCTTTACGCCGTGGTATCTCTCATATTCAACAAGACCCTCGTTCGCAAGGACCTTCAGCATCTCGGTCACGCTGGCGGGCGAGACACTCATATAGACGGCCAATTCGGTGGTCTTTGTTGTGTTCTCCCCCTCTGTCAGTCTGAGAATATTGATAAGATAATCCTCACGGTTGTCGGTCGTCATCACCGTTGTATCAACTGGAATGTAAATAAACGTTAGGAGTTGTGTTATCCTGTCTGATTTGAGTGGATTTCATGCAGCGGGGTGCTGTACCCGTTCCGGCGGCCAGACGGGTTTTGGCGGAATACACTCAAAGAGGGCAATCCGGGGTGCACATTTCAGATATGCTGTTTACAGCCAGGGGAAAGACGGACCTATACGCAAAGTATGATAAACTATATTGAAATCAATATTTTTATATATAGAATCAAGTATTATCTTTTATTACGGGCAGAAAAAGTAAAAAAGTTTGTCTGTAATAACGCATTCGCCACGAATGCGTAAGTACAAGGGGGGCTAAATGTGAAAAGGGGGGCAGAGAGAGGAAGAGTGCGGTCTATCTCATTTGAGATCCTTCGTACATACAATTTTGCTTTTATTAGCGGGATCACTAGATTTTCAACTCTTTGTCAATTGGTCAAAGCGGCATTTTGCGGCATGATGCGCTTCCGGACGCTTGGCGGTACCAAGCAGGAAAAGTCAGGGAGCTGCATCACATCTTGACTGAGGATCTTTTCACGGATATGGCTCATGGTTTTTACATAACATCTTTCACAAAACGTGTTTATGCAAGCCGACCGACGGTGTCCACAGGCACTTTCAAAAAATGCTTTTCCTAAAAAATTTAAAAAACAAAAACCAAAGAGGGCATATATTAATGAAAACGCAAAAGCGTAATGACAAAAACAAAAACAGGGTGTCGAAAAAGCATCCTCACCTCTGCATGGGAATGCTCGTGCTGACAGCAATGTTGGCAGTGGTCATTGCCGTACAGATGGTTCCGGGAGGTTCCGAAGACACATCGGCGGCAACAACCCCAGATTACACGATCTACCTTGACAGTCCCGGGAGCACCTCAGGCGTCACATGGGACGGAACGAACACTCTGAGATTTGACTCGGGTTCAAACACTCTTGTCTATAAAATCACACAAAATAACAGCGCTCAACAGAGCATGAACATCATTTTCCAGAATAATGTTGCTACAACCGTAATAATAAGCGGAATAAACATCGCTGGCAACATAGAACTCCAAGGCGATGCAACCGTGATAATGTTGCTGGCAGACTCCAACACAATAGCTGGGAGCATTCTTGTACCAACAGGCACAACAATCATCATTGATAGTGCCTCTAATCCTGGCAAAAACAGTGGGTCACTAAAAGTGACCTCTTCAACCAGCGGTTTCGATGCAGGCATCGGCGGCATCGGATCTGCCACAGGTAACGGCGAAACCAGTGGGGACATAACCATCAACGGCGGCACTGTGACCGCACTCGGCGGCAAATACGCTGCAGGTATCGGCGGCGGCGCAAGCGGCGGTAACGGCAAAGGCGGAGATGGCGGTACAATTACCATCAACGGCGGCACCTTGGAAGCGATCGGCGGTGGCTATGTTGAAGGTGAAAATGCCGCTGGCTACGCTGCAGGCATCGGCGGTGGCGGCAGTTACAATGGCGCAGGCGGTGCAGGCGGCAACATAACCATCAACGGCGGCACTGTGACCGCAAGAGGGACTAGCTGGGGCACAGGTATCGGCGGTGGTGCCAGCGACGGAAACGGCAACGGCGGCAATGGAGGGAACATCACGATTACCGGCGGAAACGTGACTGCACTCGGCGGCGGCGGTGCAGGCATCGGCGGTGGGTGGAGCGTAAGCAAGAATGGCGGCAACGGCGGTACAATAACCATCACCGGCGGCACTGTGTACGCGGCTGGTGCCACTTACTCAGCTGGCATCGGCGGAAGCGGCAGCATGCTGGGAGCCGGCGGTGCAGGCGGCACAATAATCATCACCGGCGGTGCCGTGACCGCAGTCGGCGGCGATTTGACTAATAAAAAACTGGCGGCCAATGGCGACTTGACCTATCTTGCAACATATGGCGGCGCAGGCGGCATCGGCGGCGGTTATGGCTCCTTCGGATACGGCAAAGGCGCAGGCGCAATACTGACCATTGACATTGGCGCGGACGTAAAAGCGTATTCGATGGCGAACTGGAGCGGAGGGTCAAAAGCACCTGCCATTCACGCTGAAAGTATTTCGGGCACAGGATACCTCGTCAACGCTTCCTTCGACAGTGTGTTATCAAAGACCTCAGCGGTAAGAATGGATGTGTATGCTAACGGCGACGTTGACCCCACTAAAACTCTGTCTCTGCCTTCCCGATACAGAGACTTCGCATACACAGCAGACTCGCAGAGAATCGACTATGTCTACGCATACCTCACTTCGACTGACACAACTTCGACTGATGCATATTGTGTCATCATTAACGGAGGAGCGAACGACGGCTCAAAGATGATAAACACTGTCAATGACAAGACCGTCACTCCAGTTAAGCTTACGCCTGCGTTTTCATACTCCATAACTCTGGACCCAATGCCGGTCAACGGAAAAATAGAATGGTCAACAAATAATGTTGATTGGCGCAGCTTCCCGGGCAACGGCAGGAGCTTCATGGAACATGTGAGTGTCCTCTACCTCCGCGCGGTCGAAGACGCAGGATATACGTTCTGCTGCTGGAAAGGAGATGTTGAGACAAAGAACATCAACCCATACGTCTTTTCCAAAAGAGAGAACATAACCATCAGTGCCGTCTTCGCCCTAGGAGGGGGTACAGGCGGAGTTATAGATGAGGATCATCTAAAAGAGCACGAGTATTACATTACCGCAACCGCAGACGCAGGATCATCGATCTCTCCTGAGGGGACAGCGGTTGTGAAGCACGGAAAGAACATCACCTTCACTTTCACCGCGAAACCCGGATACCGGATCACCGCGGTCTATGTGGACGGTGTTGCGATATCGTCCGAAGATCTGGCATCCGGCGAGTACACCTTCTTCAATGTCATATGCAACAATACTATCAACGTTGTCAGCGGCAAGGCCAACAATTCCGACAACGGCAATGTAACCGGTGGCGGAAACAATGACGGAAACGGCGGAAACGGCGAGTGGGCCGTCCTGAATCTGGTCTGCGCAATACTGGCGGTGTTCACAGGCATCATCGCTGTCATTGCTGGAAGGGATCGCTTCAGAAAAGACGATGAGGAAAAGAGGTCAAAGACCGCTTTGATCCTCAGAGTTCTGACGCTGATCATCGGCATAATCTCGGTGATAATCTTCTTCCTCACGGAAGACTGGAACCTGCCCATTACGCCCACGGATGGATGGACACTCATAATGTTCATCCTATTCCTTGTGACCCTGATCCTGACAATGGTCAGCTTCAGGCTTGACATGGGGGCCAAAGGCAAGGACGAAGCCTAAGACAGTACATAATAAACTTCTTCCCAACCCATTTTTGGCGGAAAAATAGAGGCTCCGCACAGGAATCAAGGCCGAGGCACAACGCCTTCGGTGAGAAACCTGCCCCGCGGAGGTTGACTATCTTCCGCCTGTCTTTTTTCTTAAATATCGGCAACTCTCAGCAACAGGAACCCATCTTCGATGCAATGCCTTTGGTCTCCGCAGAGCAGCCGCCGAATGCACCGTAATGCACAGAGCGGTCGCCGGTGACCTTGAACGCTTTGCCGTAACGTGTATCGGAAAGCATGGATGCCGTATTTCCGCAGACAAGCATAGGCTTACCTGTGAAAAACCGATGGTGGTCGTCAAGGTCGAAGAAGCGAGGGTGCCCGGGGATACTGCCGTCATAGCAGGCTACTTGCCCGTAATCTTCGCAAATGTCTTCCAGGCCGTCAAGCTTGAAAGCCCTTACCGTCCGCGATGAGAACGCCGCGGGTCCGATCTTGTCCTCGATCTCTTCGCTGTTCAGACCAAGACCGCGTATGCTCATGTAGCGGAAGTCTGTCCATCCGCATCTTGCCATAAGTCTGCGAAAATCTTCAGTGTACATTGCGCCGCCTAAACACTCCCCGCGCAGAACGGGGTCCGTAGCCAGAGATTCGGGGATGCGCCGATCGGCAAAAATGTCCGAAAAGAACAGTTCTCCGCCGGGTTTGAGTACGCGGTATATCTCCTTGAACACCTGTTCTTTGGCCGGAGAGAGGTTTATGACGCAGTTCGAGATGACTGCATCAACGCTCTGGTCTTCTATGCCCAATGACCTCAGATCCTCAATGTACCCGTTTAGGAACTTTACGTTCGAGGCTTTGAACCCAAAACGTTCGCGCTGTTCTTCCTGATATTTCATGGCGATCCCGATCTGCTCCGCAGTCATGTCAACGCCGATCGCGCAGCCTGACTCGCCGACCAGTTTGGAAACGATGTAAATATCCCTGCCCGTTCCGCAGCCCAGATCAAGAACGGTCATTCCCTCCAATAAAGGCGGCAGAGGCGATCCGCATCCATAGAATCTATTTTTGATCTCATCCGCGATCATAGGCAGGATGTCTCTGACCGCCGCAGGCGGCTTTTCGGTACAGCAGCACGAGCTGGTTTTTAGATCATTGTTGCTCTGCAGCCGTTTGCCATAATATTCTTTCACATTCTCAATGATATCATTCATAATGTCTTCCCTCCTCCGCAGCACGGTTTTTCAAAACAAATGCAGTTTTCTTTGTACGCGGTCACTTCTGCTAAAAACGTCTTAAGATCCTGCACTGTTTTTTCGTTAAGCGAATAATATGCCCATTTTCCCTCTTTGCGCACATCCACCAATCCGCAGCCGCAAAGGGCCTTCATATGATGGGAAAGAGTGGGCTGCGTGATGTTGAACTTCTCCAGTATCATGCATGCGCAAAGCTCTCCGCAGGATAGCATGTCCACGATCATGAGCCTGTTCTTATCCGAAAGGGCTTTGAAAAATTCAGCCTTCTCGGTGTAATCCTCGCTCGAAAGAACGACCATACATAGATAATCATCTATATGATTTTATAACCTTCGCCGTATTAAAAGGGAGG
>JAIRQG010000077.1 GCA_031256615.1 Candidatus Methanoplasma sp.
AAAACCCCAAGCAAATCAAAAGAAGCAACGATAAAAGTGGCCGTCATCAACGGAGATATCCACCAGATCGCCATCCATGTAGCTGACAAACTAGGCATCTTTGAAGAGTACGGACTGAGCGTCAATCTGATAAAAGCACAGAACGGACCGGGGGTTGCATTAGCTATACAGAACGGTGACGCATCGTTCGGATTGTTGGGAGCACCGCCCCTTACAATAACAGTTATAAACGGAGAACTTCTCAAGGCGTAATGTGGTGAGTTGGACGTTAAACATAAAATACGACGAGAATAACAGATATCACCGTTTCTTAAGAACCGTTGTGATAACTGTTATCTCGTTGACCATTTTCATCATGGTATGGTGGATGATATCGGTCATCGCCGATATCCCCGCCATACCAACTCCTCTGAAGACATGGAACGCGCTGGTCGATCTGTATTTGCATGGGGACATGGTGACCTCGATCTCCCTCGGCCAGTATATTTTTTCCAGCCTCTCTTCTTTCCTGAAAGGGGTTCTTCTGGCGTTTGTGATATCGGTGCCATTGGGCCTTGTTCTGGGTTACTCCAAATTCATGAGGGATTTCTCAAACCCCGTGATAGAACTGCTCAGACCGATAGCGCCGATAGCGTGGGCGCCGATATTCGTGCTCGCGCTCGGATCCTCGCTCGGAGCGATCATGGTGGTGTTCATCGGTGTTTTCTTCCCCCTGCTTACAAATGTAATCTTCGGAGTAAGAAAGATCGACCCGAACTGGATCGATGCGGCAAAAACACTTGGCGCGTCACAGATGAAGATATTCTATAAGGTAATGATCCCCGCTGCAACCCCGTATATAATGAACGGCGTCAAGGTCGGATTGGGGATCGGATGGATGTGCATCGTGGCCGCTGAGCTGTACAGGTTCGACGGCGCGCTGCCGGGGATAGGATTCTATTTGGCCCAGCAGGCGCAGAACTTCAACTGGCCGTCCGCATATGCCGGACTGGTGGTGATAGGGATACTCGGGCTGCTGACCATAGGCGTTGCAGACTACATCCATAGGATATTATCTAAGAGAATGGGGATGGATGTATGACCGAAGAGCGATCGGAAGAATACACCAGGACAGGGCCGTCGATCTCATGCACGGACACCCACATCTGCGTCAACAATCTTACGAAAATATTCAAAAAGGACAAATCCGAAACGGTTGTCCTAAAGGATTTCTCCCTCGACATCAGGAAGGGGGAGCTCATAACGATCGTCGGACCCTCCGGATGCGGCAAGACCACGATCCTCAGGCTGATCGCGGGCCTTATCGAGCCGACATCGGGTGCAGTGCTGATAAACGGGAAGCCGTGCACAGCTCCGGGGGCGGACAGAGGGATGGTGTTCCAGGACTTTGCATTGTTCCCCTGGAGATCCGTAAGGAAGAATGTGGAATTCGGTCTTGAGATAGCAGGCATTCCCAAAGAGGAACGCCGCGAAAGAGCTGAGAGATACATTATCCGTGCCGGACTGGAGAAATTCATTGATTCACGTGTTCATGAACTGTCCGGTGGCATGAAACAGCGCGTAGGCATCGCCAGAGCGCTGGTCGGGCATCCGGACGTGATATTGATGGATGAGCCCTTCGGCTCACTGGATGCTCAGACAAGGAATATCATGCAGACGCAGCTCCTGAAGATATTGGATAAGACAGATCAGACAATAGTCTTCATCACGCATTCCGTGGATGAAGCTGTGTTCCTTTCAGACAGGATAGTGGTGCTTACGAAACGCCCCGCAAGCATCAAAGAGATCATCGATATACCTTGGCCGCGTCCGAGGGACCGCGCGGATCCGGGCTTCACCGCTCTCCGCAAAAAGATACTGGCTGAGCTGGAAGAAGAGAACGTGATGGAAAATTAAAGATATAGGGGGGTGTTCCCCCTGGTTTTTTCTTCAGACAAGCCTCAGAGTGTCGTACTTGTACACTTTCTCTGGGCATGAGAACTGGCATCTGTAGCAAGCGGTTCCCAGGCAGTTCTTTGTCTTCACAACGATCTGCTTATCGTCCATAACGGTAAGGGCCTTTTCGGGGCACTCCCTCTCGCACTTCTTACATCCGGTGCATCCCTGCATGTAGCCTTTCAGCTCGGTGCCGATATCATGGATTATGCGGAGGCCGCCTGCGCCGAGGTCGGGTATGTCACGGGCAACAACGCGGAACACTTCCGGCGTCCCGCTGGCCTCCGGCAGAGGCTGGATGTCGAACATCTCGTTGTATGCGTTGTACATCTCCATGGTCATTCCCTCATCCCAGTAGGCAAGCTCCTGTATGTAGATCTGCTCAAAGGTGGAATCCGATGCGAACATCACATGGTTCGCCCTGATGCTGTCAGCTATTGTCTGCAGTTCATCAAGAAGCTCGGGGTTCCTCAGGATGTCTGTCGCCATTGCAAGCGACGTGTTGCCGTACTGGTAGATCTTAGAGCACGACGGAGGCAGAAGGCCCACTTCTCTGGCCTTGACCGCGTCCACATACGTTCCGGATGCGCCGGCCATGTACATTATCTGAAGGTCTTCGAATTTTATTCCTGCTTTTTCGACGAGTGTGAAGTGACCCGCTCTCATGGCGCCGATGGCCTTGCAGGCCTCGGATATGTCATGCGTATCAATGTACACACCGTCCTGGAATGTCATTCTCCCGTTGTCGGTGTTGAGTTTTCCTTTCTTCCAAAGCCCGCTTCCCATCGCCGCGGCGACCGCGGCGACAACACCGGTCCCGGTGATACCCTTTGCCTTGCCGTGCATGGGGCCTTCCTCGGTGACCCTGTCGAGACCGAAGTCGACCTTGTCCCCGGGCTGCGGCATCATGCTCTCATCGAGCACCATACAGCGCCACTGGAAATCGTATTCCAGGTCGCTGATCGCTCCGGGGCCGGCAAGCATACCGAATTTTATTGATTGACCCTCCATTGCGGGTCCGGCTGCGGCCGAACCTGTGAAGATGTCATCGCCGACCTTCAGCGCCATCTCCGCATTCGTTCCGTAGTCTGTGACCATACAGTTCTCTTTCTGGTCAAGGAAGCCGCTTTTGTACATCATTGCAAGAGCGTCCGCGCCTATCTCGTGCCTGATAGACGGCGGGACGAGAAGTTCGCAGCCGTCGGGGACGTCAAGACCTACATCCACCGCGGAGAAGACCCCTGCGTTCCTGTCAAGGATCTTTATGCCTCTTGACTTGTGGGCATTCTCTCCCGCAAAGGCAAGGTCATCCACAGGCAACCCTTGGAACAGCGAAAGCTGTATAGGGTTTCCGCAGATCGATACTCTTTCTACTTTTTTCAGATCCACATCGAGGGTCCTAATGACCTTATTGACAGTATCTATGACGATATTGTGTGCAATGTCCGTTCCCACATTTATGCAAAATGTCAGGTGGTCCATTATGTTGGCACCCGGTAACGGGTGGCAGTCGGTTACAGACGTAGAAAGTATCTTTCCATCGGAAAGGTCTACACTGTGCGCTCTTGTTCCGCTGGTACCCATATCCAGCGATATTCCGTATCTCATTTCCTACTCCTCCTTATTTTGTTCCAAAAAGACCCCTTTTCAGCCCTTTCAGACTCCTCCTTTCTGCGGTCGTCACACGCTTTGCAGTGACAGACCCCATCATCATGACCCTCCTCATGATCATGATGGTGGTGACCGTGATCGTGATGATCATGGTCGCAATCGCATTCGCCGTCATGATGTTCTTCATGATCGTGGTGATCATGATCGTGGTCATGGTGGTGATGTTTGTCCAAATGGTAATCTATGCCGCTGTCTTCCAGAGCATCTATCATTACATGTTCCAAGGCGTGAGCGTCCACTTCGATCACGGCGGACATGAAATTGAAATTCACTTTCTCCTGCGGAGGGAGCACACCGTGCTGCTCAACGCCGTTCTCAATGTGCGTGAGGTTAAGCGTGATGCCCTTTCCTTCCGAGGTGTATATCGCTGCCTTTATGTGCCCGAGCAGCGAGCCGGACTCTTTCTCCACCCATTTGCCGGTGGTGAGCAACGCGTTGGAGAAACGGGCGGCAACGTCCGCATTATAGCCGTGTATGTGCCCCGTGAGGCCCACAGCGACACCGCCTGCCTCCTCTATCGATGTTCTCTCCGTGTTGTTCTTTTTTTCTTCACAATCGTGGCAGTGGCAGTCTTCGTCGTGATGGGAATGTTCGTGGTTATGGTTGCTCATTGCATCATCTCGTAGACCTTATCCAGGTTCTCTCCCGTCTTGGTGGACACGGGGATCATCGGTTTATCCGGGTACTTTTCTTTCAGCCATTTTATGGTTGCTTCCATCTTCTCGGGCGTGGCAAGATCGCTCTTGTTTATCAAAATGAAATCTGACGCGAACATCTGCCGTTTGAAGAACTCCTCCTGCCTTTTGATGAGATCGTCGAATCTTTGTATATCCGCTATCCCGATGATGTACATCTCCTCGGGATCGATCATTGAGATCCTCACCAATTCTTTGACCTTATGGGGAAGCGCGAGACCGGTCGGTTCTATTATGATGATATCGGGATCGATATCTTTTTTTATGTTCTTGAGAGCGGACTGCAGAGTTCCTGAAAGAGAACAGCATATGCAGCCGTCAGGGAGCTCTATCGCATCGTAACCTTCCGCCTTCAGAGTGGCACCGTCGACACCGATCTCTCCCGATTCGTTCACTAGGATGGCTACTTTTACGCCCCTTTTGCTGTACATGGAAGCAAGTTTCATCAAAAGCGTTGTCTTCCCGCTGCCGAGGAATCCGCCGATAATATAAACATACATACAAAGCAAGTAATCGTGCATGATGATATATTATTTTTCAGTCGGTATCGTTTTTGATTCGTTCCGAAGCCTTCGCGGTTTGCCGATGTCCTGCACTATTAAAATATGAATTGGAGCATATATCCATTATGCCTTGCGACATCCCGAGGATCGTCATAGCGGCCACACACAGCGGGGCCGGAAAATCCACTATAACCATGGGGCTGCTGATGGCCCTTAAGAAAAGAGGTTTGAACCCCCAGTCCTTCAAGACCGGCCCAGATTATCTTGACCCGATGCACCACACGATGGTCATAGGGAAGGAGTGCAGGAATCTGGATACCTGGATGTTCGGGAACGAGGCAGAGAGGCTTTTCGTGAACGGATCGGAGGGTTCGGGGATATCCGTTGTCGAAGGCGTAATGGGGCTGTACGACGGCATAGACGGCATTTCCGAGGAAGGCTCGACCGCCCATTTGTCAAAGATACTTAAGGCCCCGGTTATTCTTGTGGTGGACGCTAAGGCGACAGCAAGGAGTGCGGGCGCGGTAGCGCTGGGTTTCAAAGAATACGATAAAGGTGTGGACCTTGCAGGGGTCATCTTCAACAGGGTCGGAAGCCAGAATCACCTGAAGATACTGAACAGCTCTCTGAAGGGGATGCCTTCTCTCGGAGGAGTTCTCAGAAATGACTGCATGGTCCTGGAAAGCAGACATTTGGGCCTTGTTCCTGCCGAAGAAGATTATGACCGCGGAAGGTATGAGAAGATAAGAGAACACGTGGAAAGCTGCATTGACATAGATAAGCTGATTAAGATCGCTGGGTCTGCGCCTCCGATCTCAAGAGAATACAAGAAAAGCCCCTCCTGCAAAAGCAAAGTCCGGATCGGATTGGCGAGAGACAGGGCCTTTAATTTCTATTATATTCACAATATAGAATCGCTTGCGGAGGCAGGTGCCGAGATCGTTCCCTTTTCTCCTTTGGATGATGAACTTCCGGATGTTGACGGTCTTTACTTCGGCGGAGGATACCCAGAGCTGTTTTCCAACAGGCTTGAGAAAAATACGAGAATGAGGGCGGCCGTCAAAAAGGCGTCGGACGACGGCGTACCCATTTATGCAGAATGCGGCGGGCTGATGTACCTATCCAAGCAAATGGATGATCTGGATGGCGAAAGACACGAGATGTGCGGTGTTTTCGGGTCGGAGTCAAAAATGAGTGATAATAACAGGGCGCTTGGGTATGTTGAGATGACCTCCAATACAGACAGCGTTCTGTGCGAAAAAGGATGGACGGTCAGAGGGCATGAGTTCCATTATTCGACAACCGCCCCTGCTGGGTCTGATAGGTACGCGTTCGATCTCAGCAAAGGGCGCGGCATAGAGGACGGCAAGGACGGAATGATGGTAAATAACACGATCGCGGGATATACACACATCCATTTTGCATCAAACCCTAAACTTCCCACAAAATTCGTTGAAAGTTGTTATATATATTCGAAAAAATAATATGGAGAAAAGTTCGGAAAATCCTATATATTCAGTAAAAACGTGTGTAAAAAAGGATTTCACTTTCTTTTCGGGCAAAATATGTCCAGTTCGTTTTTTTGTCCACTATATAAAGGCTCCCACGATACATATATATATGGATATAACATCCATCCTAGAGATGGATTATATAGAGTCCAGCTAATTATGTCAACTGGTGTGAGTCGTTGTTCGACTGACACGTAAGGAGGAATAAACATGGTTAGTCACAAAGGAGTAGACTACGCAAAGATCCTTAAAAGATACGACGTACAATCTCAGAACGAAGCTTCCCCGCAGGCTATCGCCGAGAAAATGTTGGTCAAGGATCCAGTACTTAGAAAAGTAGCAGAGACAGTTGTTTGGAAACAGTTCAAGGATGTTGTCGCTGCAACCAACGAAGCACTGAAAACGAAAGACCCGCTCGTGGTTATAAACGACGGGCTTGTGAATGGAATGGAAGTAGTAGCAAAGCTGTATGCAGACCACATCTACTATCTCCCCGACATCATGATGGCCGCAAAGACCATGGAGATGGGGATCGCCGTTGCAGAAAAGAAAATTGCTGGCGGAAGGGAGACAAAAGGACTTGTTGTCATGCACGTCGCTGAGGGGGACCCGCACGACATCGGAAAGAACATCGCGAAAGTTATGCTGACATCGACCGGATACTCTGTCATCGACATGGGTAAGGACGTTGCAGTTGACGACGTAGTAGCAATGGTCGTCAAAGAGAAGCCAATGCTGGTCACTGGAACAGCGCTTATGACAACGACGATGACGGCATTCCCCAGGGCTGCCGAGAAACTCGTTGCAAAGGGAATCAAGACGCCCTTCATGTCCGCTGGCGGCGCAGTCAACAGAGACTTCTCCGAGTCGTTCGACCTCGGTATCTATTCTCAGAAAGCCCCGCAGACACCACCCATAGCAGATAAGATCAAAGCCGGATACGACTGGAGAAAGATCAGGGCTGAGTGGGAGAACATCATCGGAGGTGCGTAAGCATGGCTGCAACAAGATTCACAAAAATGGCATACTCGAATCCGGATGAAATTGTCTTCGGAACGTCGAAATCACCCGTATCCTACGGATTCGGAATAAAAGTAGGTGCCGGCAGAGTCATACCTGAGCTCAACTATGCACCGAGGCCTGGATCTGAGAAAGACCCGGCAAGGCTGAAAAAAGAATACGTCGACTACATCTCAAAAGATGTCCTGACAAGAGCAGTCACACTCGGATTCCCGGATGTGCAGCTTGAGACCGAGTGGGTTTCCCAGATGGGTAACAAGAAATTCTCGATCGGCGTCGTTGAGGGACAGAAAGAGATCACCGAGAAGTTCCACGAGGAATACGGCATAAACTGCGCCGTAAGGCAGACCCTGCCTGACCAGCGTGAGGCAGAAGAAGGCCTCCGCATCGGCAACAAGGGCAAACACCTGTACCCCGAGGCACTTATCGGATGCGCAGAAGTTGCTTGTGAGAACGGTGCAGATGTACTTGCTTGCGAGACGATGGGCGGCAAAGAACTTGCTGACTATGCAGTCACGAGCCAGGACATAACCGCGTTCCTTTACGGTGTAGGATACCTCGGAGCCATCGACATGGAGTATGTCTGGTCCCAGTTCGTTGACATCGCAAAGAAGAACAAAGTGACCGTCGGTGGAGACACCAACTGTTCCGGAGCAAACGTTTCAATGTTCATGGCAGGAGGTATGCTCGACCAGGATGTCCAGAAGACCTTCTCCGCTGTAACAAGAGCGATCTCCGCTGCAAGGACAATGGTCGCAATGGAGTGCGGCGCGTCCGGACCTGACAAAGACTGCGGATACGAGGGACCGATAATCAAAACGATCACCGGAAGGCCCGCAGCCCAGGAAGGAAAGAACTGCCAGTGCGCACACGCTGACCTGCAGGGTAACCTGATGGCCCAGATCTGCGACCTGTGGTCGAACGAGTCCGTTGAGTACCACCCTGAATTCGGTGGATCGTCAGTCCAGTGCTGGCTCGGATCCCTTGGATACGAAGTCGCCCTTATGAACTGCGCCATCGCAACAGGACAGGAGAAGACCCTCAGGGACCTGTACATGATCACGGACAGGACAAGAGGCCCAGAAGGATACATGCTCGCCTACGACAACGCATTCAAGGTCGGAGAGGCAATTGCTGGAAACGGCAAGGACATCTACCTCCGTGCAAAAGCCGCAGGAATCACCGCAGCAAAAGTCATAAAGGCCGGATACGACGCAAAGGAACTCCCGCTGACAACAAAGCAGAAGGATGTTCTCGACGCCGTCCTGAAGGAGCTCGAGGCACTGCCGGACAACGCGGACAAGTTCTTTGAGTACTGCGACAAGAAGTATGCGGGAGTTGTTCCCAACTACAACAAGAAGAACTACGGACTCTAAGCCTATATCGTTAATCTTGACTTGATAAACCTTTTAAAAACCCCTTCCCTTTGTTATCATACCAAAAATACAGTGCGACCCGGCTTAGCTTTGCTGATCCGTTGTTTCTGCCAAGACTCGCCTTTGTTCGATCGCGATCAGCCGCATTCAGCCTACCGATGAAATAACGGGGCATTCGAAAATAAGAACTACATCGACCAGAGTCATCTTTTCTGCGCATTATAGGGGACCTGAACGCTTTGCCTCTGAACCGCAATCAAAATGCTGCCCGGAGAAGCCAAAGAATCCTGCGGACGCTTTGTCGAGGGACTCACCAAAAGCCCCGTAATGTGCCTTCTCTGTGCAAT
>JAIRQG010000097.1 GCA_031256615.1 Candidatus Methanoplasma sp.
GGGTGTGACGACCATAAAAAGGGCTGGGTTCATAACGTGAACCACGCGATCATTGATTTAAGGAATGTCAAGGTCGATGGCGGCCTTAACGTTCCCAAGGACAATGACAACCCTTATTCGGATTACGATCCTGGATTGCGTGCATTTACAATCCCTTCCAGGTCGGTTCCGGGTTCACCGAAGGTCGGTTTTTCGGCGAATCCGAACTGCCCAACTTCCAGCGCTTTTCTGTGTGCTGATTTCGTCATAAAATTCTATTAATTTTTGTCAAGTAATTGACATAATTTAATATAATTCAACGATATATCCTAAAACATGCTTGTAGATTTCACCGTAGAGAACTTTGGACCGTTCAGAGACGAGGTCACATTGAGTCTTCAGAGCACTTCCGGAAAAGAGCTTCCGGAAAACATCATTCATGATGATGCTGTAGATGATGGCATCCTCGGCTCTGCAGTCATATTCGGAGCAAATGCATCCGGAAAATCCTATCTCTTCCTAGCATTGGAGACGCTGAGGGGCACTGTCTTCCAGCCTTTTCCCGCAAATACCGGAGTCCTTACTTACCAACCATTCAGGCTGGACCCTCATAAGAAGGGCGCACCGACGAGGATGGAAATCAGATTCATAGTGGACGGAATACTCTATCATTACCTGATAAGATATGACCGCAAAGAGATTCTCGAAGAATGGCTGAACTTCTATCCCAAAGGGCAAAAAGCAAAGGTCTTCCACAGAAAGAAAAATGTCTATGAGTTCGGCAGCAACAAGATCGCGACCGGACAGGGAACGATATCCAAGATGACGGGGGCGAACTCCGCATATCTGGCGGTGGCGGCGCAGATGAATAATGAGATCTGCGTCAATGCTCATAGAGGCATCATCAACAACATAATCGTCGTCAGGGGGGACGACCTGAACATGATCGATAACACGATCGCATTCATGAACAGCGATCCTTCCATCAAAGAAAAGATCCTGGATGCTCTTGCCGCATCAGATTTCGGTATCACTGAGATAGAGGGTTCACTGAACAGGAAGAAACTTACCGAAATGACCGGCATTCTGCCGCCGCAGATCATAGGAATGATGATGATCACTGGTCCTCAGGAAGTGAGCGAAAGAATCCTGAACCTGAGGCACGGCGTATCGACCGCCGGGCTCTCGGATGCGGACAAGACCTTCCCCTATCAGATTGAATCAAAGGGAACGCTCAAAATGCTGGGCCTTATGGGGCCCGTCATCGAGGGACTCAAATCCGGCAGGACGGTGATAATAGATGAGTTCGGAGCATACATGCACCACGACCTCTGCAAGTGGATCGTGACATTATTCAAACAGCCGGGGAACACGAACAATGCTCAGTTACTGATAAACACGCACAATCAGCTTCTCATGGATCTCAGTATCTTCAGGAGGGATCAGATGTTCTTCACCGAGAAGGACAGGGAGTCGGGAGCGTCCGACCTGTACTCTCTGCATGACTTCAACATAAGAAAGGAATTCAACGTGCAGAAGAACTATGAGATCGGAAGATTCGGGGCGGTTCCGAGAATGAAAGAGTTGAGGTGACCCCAATGGGTGCAGATCTTGGCCATAGAAAATCAAAACGCCGCCACTGCGCCAAAAAAATACTGATCTTGGTCGAAGGTATGTCAGAGGAGACATATTTCCGATATTTCAAAGGGCGCTCGCCGGATCTCAAGATAATTCCGGTAGAAGTAAAAAGAAGCGGCCTTGACCAGATACTCAAAGAGTGCCAGTACAGAATAAGGGATTATAAAATAGAAGGAGTGGAGGACAAAGTGGCTGCAGTATTTGACGTGGATTGCTTCACCGGAGAGGAAATAGAGCCATCGATCTATATGGCCTCCGAACACGGGATCGATCTGTACGTCTCCAATCCTTCCTTTGAATACTGGCTCATACTCCACTTCAGAGAATATAATAAACACGCTTCCCAAAAGGACATGGAAGATGAGTTGTCCGCATTGCTTGAAAAGAAATACATTAAATCAGAAGGAATAACAAGCGTTATCAGTGACCAAATAATAAGCGGTGCGATTGTCCGGGCATCGAAAACGATCCCTTTGGGCAATATCGACCCTATGTTTTGTAAAAACCATCCTCCAAGCACCACTGTGCATTCCTTGGTCTGCGAGATAATGGATAATATTCAGAACAAGGGTCCACAGTGATCTGTGGGTGTTGCTGCCGATAATGCGATCGTAATCGATTGATGTAATTCCTATATGGGAAAAACAGCAGTTTTCTGATGCTCCATACCTCATCCATTGCTCCTGTCACCACCGCCGGTGTTCCGCATCTTTGCCTCCATGGTTCTGATTATTGTTAATTACTTAACTATTTACAATAACAGACTATAAAAATAAGGCCCTCCAGTGCGCAGAATAGGATTGTTTTGAGGCTTCTGTCGGGAAGTGGCGTCCAATATGAGGTCATGCGTTCCCTGTCAACGATCCTTGTCTTGGACACGACTCTCTTCAGACTCTTCCAGATATATCCAATCCTAAATCTTCGGTTTGTATAGTTACGAAAATATAACCATACCGAAGATTTAGGCTTGAGACGGTGACTTTTGCATAACATCCGCTGCCGACCGTCTGACAACGGCCAGGTCCAGCCACAGGTTTACCACTCTTCCAAAAGGAAATCCAGATAGTTTTGTTCCTTTATCCCGTCCTCTCCATCAGATATGTTCCTGTCGGCAGTTATCACTGTCTTTGGATAGTTATCCCTAATGCTCTTCAGGCTTCCAAACTCGCGTTCCGATGTACCTGCAAGGGTCAGTGTTACCTGATAGTGCCTCGTGTCCGATCCTTTCACCGCAACGAAGTCCACTTCCTTCCCGTTCACCTCTCCTGTGGTAACATCATACCCTCTGCGCACCAGTTCGAGATACACAATGTTCTCAAGCACCCTTCCCACATCTTTCCTCTCATAGCCTATCGCCGCGGCTCTCATCCCGGGATCTATGCAGTAATACTTCTCATTGGTCTTCAGCAGCTTCTTCCCCGATATGTCATAGCGCTGTGCCCTGCACAGAATATACGCCTGCTCAAGAAGCGAAAGATATGATGACACAAGTTTCGGGTTGGATAGCCCGAGCTCTTGAGCTATCGATGCGGGGCTCGTTGCATTTCCGATGTTGGACATCATGAACCTTAATATCTTATTCAGGGTGCTTATGTCCCTTATTTTAGATCTTGGGGCTATGTCGTTCACGATTATTCTGCTTATAAGCCCCAGCAATGTCTCCCGAACTATAGTTTGATCCATGCGTGTGTTGATCATAGGCATAGCTCCCAATCTTACAAACTGGTCGTATCTCTTTTCAAGATCGGAGTATGTGCCGTCGGAGGGGTTCTGTTCGAGGAACTCTTTGAATGACAGAGGCATCATGTATATGTCGAACGTCCTGCCGCCGAGGAGAGTTGCTAACTCAGACGAAAGAAGGAATGCGTTGGATCCCGTGATGTATATATCGCAGTCGTATTCCACACGTATCGAATTGACCGCCTTCTCCCACCCCGGAATGTTCTGCACTTCATCCAAGAACACATATTTGCGCCCGCTGCCAAGTTTTTTCGATATCACTTTATGGAACTGCTTGTAATCGGGGAAGTCATTATCGAGGATCTCGAAATTCATGTAGATGATATCGCCATTTGGTACCCCCTCAGCACGGAGGACATCCATGAACTGCTCCATAAGCGTGGTCTTCCCGCATCTCCTGACCCCTGTTATCACTTTCACGGTGCCTGTAAGGTCCTTAACACTCTGAAGCCGCTCGAGATATTTCGTTCTCAGGATCTGCTTGCTCATTTTATGTCTCCGATAGTTTTGACTTATAAGTCATCTTTTTACAAATATTAAAATATTCTGACTTATAAGTCATCTTTTACGGATTATTGCTAATTAATGAGTTATAAGTCACATACTCTGCCAGCTAAAATAAACTCGAAAGATATTTCATATGTCATTGCCTGATTCCCCTGATGCCCACATTTCTAAAGCGGGAGGAAGGCGAAGACGCCGCACCGAAAGAGGTGCAAAGCATCCACGACCGCATCCCTCCTGAAAATCTCGGCCTCATCGGCACTGTCGGCGGGAACCGTCTCGACCGTCAGCAGATGGCCGCGATCATCGACGATTCCGCCACAGAACTGGTTGTGGCCGGTGCAGGCACCGGCAAAACGACCACTCTTGTTGGCAAAGTAAAATATTTGGTAAATGTGAAGAACATTCCCTTGGAGAAGATACTTGTGATCTCCTACACGGTGAACACCGTTGAGGATCTCAAAGAAATGATGCAGGCCGAGTTCGGAAGCGGCTCCAAGGCTGACATCAGGACCATACATTCAATCGGCAAGAAGATGATCCCGGGGAAGAAGCAGTACGTGGAGGCGGACCGCGAACGCCTGATCAACGGGATGCTCATGGATCTTTCCCTTAACGACCCCCGCTATGCCGGAAAACTGATAGAATATGTGGAAAGTCTGATAAAATTCCCATATACGGACTACAGCCTTGGATTCGACCACATTTTCGAGGACCATCTGCGAGAAGCCGCGAACATCCTCACCCGCTGCGGCGTCCGCTATACCTACATCAAATACAATGCGTTCAGACGGATAAAGGCGCACATCGTCGCCGACCCAGGAGGTTCGGGAATAAGGCTGGACGACACGATGCCTCCTGTCAAGGACTGCGTCAAGGACCCTTCGGCATTCCGTGACTTCATTGCATCGCTTGGCATTCCGTCCGATGATGTGAACGATCGGGACCTTGTCAAGATGCTTTTCAGCAGATGGGGCACGAACATCGCATCGGCGATCGGGCAGGTCATCAGCCGCTGCAAATCCACGCAGGTCGGCATCGACATGCTCATCGAACGCAACAACCACCTCAACCGCAGGGACCCTGCAAAACGGGATTCGATAGCCGGGAGACTGGACCTCATCAGCAAGATATACGAAAGATACACGGAGGAATACTTCGCCAATGATCTGGTGGACTTCGACGACATGATAATCCAGTCTGCGGTAGAACTGGAGTCCGGACACGTTCCTTCATTCAGATACGAATATGTCCTTGTTGACGAATACCAAGACATCTCCCCTTCTCTTGTCAGGCTCCTTCTGGCAATGCGCAGGTGCATGGGGTTCAAACTTTTCTGCGTGGGCGACGATTGGCAGAGCATCTATTCTTTCAGAGGCGGGGACATCAAACAGATGTATGACTTTGACCGCATCTGGGGAGAATGGGGGCTGCCTTCCCACCATATGATCGAAACAACGTACAGATGCCCCAAAAGAATCGTGGACGTTACGAACGCATTTGTCATGAAGAATAAGAAACAGATCAAAAAGAAAGTGATATCTCAAAAAGAAACAGCTGATTTCCCGATCGAGCTCCTTCCGACGCGTAAGGATAAGGACATCTCGGTGATGATCGGGAACCGCGTCGACACGCTTCCGGACGGAGCATCGGTGTTCATCATCGGCAGGACGCGCAGCGACCTTGCCGCGTTCTACTACAGCGACCGTTTCCGTGTGCCGAGGGAGGATGCAAGCGGCACCGTGAAACTTGCGTTCATGAAGAAGATATCCGGCACCGAGGAGGATTTCAGGAATACGTACATAAGATTCATCACCGCCCACTCCGCCAAAGGTCTGGAAGCGGATTATGTGTTCCTGCTTGCGGACAGAGATTCAAAATGCTTCCCGTCGACTGTGGAGGAGGACATCTCATCTCTGTTCCCGGACCTGGATGAGGACATTGCGGCTCCGGAAGAACGCCGTGTGTTCTACGTTGCAATGACACGAGCAAAAGAAAAGCTGTTCATAATAAACAGATACGGCGGGAAGGATGCTTTCGTTTCCAAATCGCCGTTTGTGGAGGAGATCGTGAATGATAACCTCTCGCTGTTCGAATCATCCACGCCGGTGTGTTCGGTATGCGGCGGGCCGATGGTGACAAGATACACAGGAGAACTAGCATGTTCCAAGTATCCGAAATGCAGCGGGGTAAGGTCAACACACGTGAGAAAACAGAAAGTGCAGCCTGAACCGCGTCCGCGCAAAGCTCCGGTTTACTCGGTTCCGTACGGGCCTGCGCCGCCGTGCCCGATATGCGGCGGGCCGTCGGTCATCATAAGGATGTGGGGCAGGAGATACTACGGATGCGCTGCGTATCCTGAATGCAAAGGGAAATTAATTCAGATCTATGATGATTGAATGCCTATGCAAACAACCATCAAAGATCATTTTTTAACGCCGTTTCCTTCTAAGGTCCTCTTTTCTTCTCCAAACTCATACCTGATATATTGCGGTCACAGAATTACCTGCAGGCATATATCCCACATTAAACCAGTAACTCTGCGTCAAACCAGGTGTAGCCTCGCAGTAGTAGTATTTGGAGCTTAAGTAGTTATAGTATGTGCCAGACCCGC
>JAIRQG010000146.1 GCA_031256615.1 Candidatus Methanoplasma sp.
CTCGGGAGCCCCCATCTTCATACAGAAAGCGGGAATAACCGCTCTGGAACTGTATCCGGAGGACGGCTCGCTGCCCAGCGCGCTGAAGAACAACATGGATATCTTCTCGGAGAGAAGGACGGTGCTTGTCAACGGTCTCAGGGAGATGGGATTCGATGTGCCGATGCCGAAAGGAACATTCTATGTCTGGTTCGACTGCAAGATGCCGTCAGACGAATTTACCGAGAAAATGCTGGATCTGGGCATCATCGTGACGCCCGGACCGGGGTTCGGAAGTTCTGCTCAAGGCTACATACGGATGACAGTCACCGAACCGGTCGAGCGCATAAAGGAAGCATTGAGCAGGATGAAGCGCGGCTCCATCGGCCACTGAGTTTACGATCCGAATTTCACCTTTGAGTGCTTCAGAGCCTCTATCACAGGAAGAGGCTCCTGCAGAAGGAACGCCTCCAGCGCACCGCCTCCGGTGCTCATGTACGATACTCTGTCGGCGAGATCGAACCTTTCCGCCGCGCCGGAGGTGTGTCCTCCTCCCAGAACAGAGAGGCCTTTGCTTTCGACCATCGCCATCATGAGCTGTTTCGTACCGATCTCGAATCCGGACTTCTCGAACATGCCGGCGGGGCCGGACATGAAAGATGTCTTTGAGGACAGTATGACCTTTCTGAATTTGGCTATGGACTGATCCCCTATGTCCAGTGCCGGTTCGGCTGTCGGCAGGTCCCCAGTTCTTACGCATACCCTCCTGCCGTCCCTTTCCACGGCAACATCCACAGGAAGGAGTATCTTCTGCCCGTGTTTGGTAAGCACGTCTCTCGCTGCTTGGAAATTCTCTTCGGTAAGTTCATCGGCTAGAGCCTTGCTGCTGGCCCCACCGATGTCGACGCCTCTTGCCAGCAGGAACGCATTCCCCGCGAGGCCGACGACTATCACCGTGTCGGCGATACCGCTGGTCAGGACGCGGTCTATCATATACGGCACATCTCCGAACTTCGCTCCGCCGAGAATGAAGACCGACGGTTGCTTTGGCTTGCCGAGTATCGTCTTAAGGGCGTACAGCTCCCTTGCCATAAGCCTTCCGGATGCGGAAGGCACCCTCACTTGGAATCCTACCAGAGAACACTGCGAACGGTGCGCCGCGCCGAACGCATCGCACACGTAATAATCAATGAGCGGGAAGAGTTCTGTGACAAGTTCCGCTTCCGCATGCACCACCATCTCGGCGGAGACCGACTCGCAGTCCAGTTCCCTTACGTTGCCGAGCAGGACCGCTTCTCCGGGTTCCATCTGCGATATTGCTTTTTTTGCCTGATCCCCGATGACGTCGTTCACATATTTTACAGGTGCATTGAGATTCTTAGACAGCAGGGCGGCATGCTGTTCCAGGCCAATGAAGTCCCATGCGCCTTTTCTGCTCTGGTGCGCAAGGATCACGACCTTTGCCTTTTTTCCCATTAGCTCTCTTACAGTAGGGACAATGCTCCTTATCCTTGCGTCATTCAGGATCCTGAGGTCCTTTTTGTTGAGAGGACAGTTTATGTCTACTCTCAAAAGGACGGTCTTATCCTTGAAGTTGAAATCCTCAAGTGTGTTGAAGTCTTTCGTGCTCTCACCTTTATCGGCATATCCCAAGGGCTTTGTTCGTCTTTGAGATCGACACGGAAGCATTCTCTTCCAGTTTGCACATGGACCTTATGCAGTCCACGTTCTCCGGCACAACATCGGATTCCTGATGCACCGCTTGGTAATAATAGAGCATCTTGCCGACGACCTTAACGCCGTCCTCCCACACCACGATCTCGTACATGTCGGACCTGTTCCTTCCGAGCTCCTTTCCGAGCTCCATTATCTCGCTGGTGCCTTTAAGCCCGCTGCTGCTCTTTACCAGTTTTACGCGGGGTGAAGCTTTCATTATACCGAGTACCTCCTCGGTGGTGGATTCTCTCTGGAGTTCAACGACTATGGTATGCAGGTGCATCAGCGTCGTCGATGCTTTGACGGCCATTGTGTTTATGTTGAGCCAAGGCATCACGCTTTTTACGTCCGGCCCGTGGTGGGTTGGAAGTTTCACCGACGGCTCCAATCCGTTTATCGGGCCTCCCTTGCTGTTGCCCGGGTCCGTGCCTCTTCTGATAAGCGTAGCATAAACGTTCGTTATCTTGATCGCTTTATCGATGGGGTTAAGGGTCCTGATGAGGCCGGTGGTATTGCATGAGACGACCCTTGAGAGCTGCGCGCCCCACGACTCACTGTAGTTGGCAGAGGAGTTGAATGAGATGCCTGTGAGGCTGTGGTCCTCCCCGCCCTGGAATATCGCTTTTATTCCTGCCGCTTCATACTCCGCTTTGTAGATCTCCCCTACATCGCCGGGCGTACAGTCAACCATTATTTCGACCGCTTTGCAGAGGTCTTTGACGGTCCCTTTGACAGGTATGCCTGCATTCTTGAATGCCGCGATGCTGTCTTCCGGCACATAGATGTCGTACCCTTTGTCAGCGGCTGCCCGCGCCTCAAAGGTCGGCCTTGTTTTAGTTACCCCTATGATCTCCATATCGTCCTGTTTGTTTACTGCGTCCGCCACTCTCTTGCCGATCGTGCCGTAGCCGTTTATACCCACCTTTACTTTGGACACTGAATTCCTCTGACACCTAATAGTTCACAGATAAAATAATCTTTACCTGTTTTCAATATTGTTCCCGATACCTTCGACATATGCGACCAGCAGTTTACCGCAATTATATAAAATAGTCTTTGGATACGTTGTTCTGAGGTATACTCATGAAAGGATCAAGAGCACTACTCAAATTGCTGGAGGACAAAGGAGTTGAAACGATGTTCGGGTACCCGGGCGGCGTAGTGATTCCAATCTATGATGAAATATTGGAGTCATCAATTAGACACGTCCTTGTACGCCATGAGCAGTGCGCTGCGCACATGGCGGACGGATTCGCCAGAGCCAGCGGCATCCCCGGCGTGTGTCTCGCCACAAGCGGCCCGGGCGCCACTAACCTTGTCACAGGCATAGGCACAGCATATGCCGATTCGGTGCCGATGATCGCGCTTACAGGCCAGGTCGGCACAGGGTCCCTGGGGATAGGCGCTTTCCAGGAGGTCGATGCGTACAGCCTGATGATGCCCATCACGAAGCACAGCTTCAGGGTCTTGGAGGTGAACAGGCTTCCGCATGCGATACTGGAGGCATGGGAAATCTGCCAAACGGGAAGACCGGGACCGGTCCACATCGATTTCCCCGCCGATCAGATCAACGCTGATGTTGACGAGTCTCTGTTCAATGAGACCTACGGCATAAAGCACATGAAGGAAGACTATTCCGGAATAGAACAGGCAGCGCAGTGGATCAAAGAGGCCCAGAGGCCGGTCATGCTTGCGGGCGGAGGGGCCATCGGAGCAAACGCCAGCCCGGAGATCATAAAGCTTGCCGAGATGGCCAGCATACCCGTCATAACGCCGCTGATGGGCATCGGCGTCATTCCCTCTTCGCATCCGCTCTGTTTGGGATCGTTAGGAATGCACGGCAGAGTGTGTTCGCTCAATGCGTTCAGGAATTCAGACCTCATCATAGCTGTCGGCACGAAGTTCTCAGACAGGACATACAGCCCTCAGACAGCCCCCTCGCAATCATGCAAGGTCATTCATATAGACGTTGATCCCACAGAGTTCGATAAACACAAGAGGGAAGCGATCAACATAACCGGCGACGCGAAGAAAGTCACCGCCATGATCATCGAGAAGCTTGGAGGCTATGCAGGTAGCCGCATCGAATGGGATCAGAACATCCGGGAACTCAAGAAACACTGCAGCTGCGATTTCAATTATGATCTGACGCCCATTGTCCCGCAGAAGGTAATGTACGAGATCAACAGGATAACAAGAGAGGATCCCGACGACTACATCATCACCACGGATGTCGGACAGAATCAGATGTGGGCGATGCACTATCTGCAGATCGAACGCCCCAGGCACTTCATCTCTTCAGGCAGTTTCGGCACCATGGGATTCGGCCTTCCCTCAGCGATAGGCGCGAAAGCCGCGTGCCCTGACAAGAAAGTGATGACAATAACCGGCGACGGCGGGCTGCAGATGGTGATGCAGGACATAGCGACATCTGTCGCCGAGGACCTGCCGGTGGTCATCTGTCTGCTTAACAATGGATGGCTGGGTATGGTCAAACAGTGGCAGAAGCTGTTCTGGAACGAGAGGTACAGCAACACCAAGCTGGGGGCGAATCCCGATTTCATGAAGATCGCTCAGGCATACGGCGCAAAAGGCATCCGCGTCGAGAAACCGGGAGAGATACGCGACGCTTTCAGGGAGGCTTTCAGCAGCGGAGAGACGTCCATAGTGGAGATCATGATCGACTGTGAGGAAGATATCACTCCGATGATACCCGCGAATCCGGCGATTCCGCTGATCAAAGGGCGTTGCAAGTTCTGATTAAACCATTTAGTATTTATTTTTAAAAAATAGCTACTGTGCTAGGTGATCGGCCGCCGGAATGCCGCGTGGCAGGAGCACGACTGCCGCTGCACATTTGATCGGATATCTTCCGTCACAAAATCATTTGTGTATCAGATTGGAGTGTCCGTTTCCGTTGGGCTGAGGGTATTCGTAAATATGACCCAGATAATTTCTCATAACAACTTTTTCATCATCGATGGAGACGATGTACTCTGGATTCATGGGGACCTTGCCACCGCCTCCCGGAGTGTCTATGGCGAAAATTGGTATCGCAAAACCGGAGATATTCCCGCGCAATTCCCCAATGATCCTGATGCCTGTCCTCACGTCAGTTCTGAAATGCTGTAATCCTTTGCTCATATCGCACTGGTAGAGGTAATACGGCCTGACCCTTGCTTTGGTTAGACCCAACATAAGGGCTTTGATCGTTTCGGCATCGTCATTGACACCCCGGAGCAGCACGCTCTGGTTACCTAAGGGAATGCCGGCATCGACGATCGAAGCGCACGCCTCGACAGATGCGTTCGTCAGTTCCTTTGGGTGGTTGAAGTGTGTGTTTATCCATATGGGTTGGTGTTTTTTCAGCATGCTGAGCAGCGCCGGCGTCACTCTCATGGGCATCGTGACGGGGATTCTCGTTCCGATGCGGATGATCTCCACATGTTCGATCTCACGCAGCTTGGATAAAATAAGGTCGAGTCCGGCGTCGGAGAGTGTCAGCGGGTCCCCGCCGGATACCAGCACATCCCTGATTTCAGGCGTTCTTCTGATGTATTCGACCGCTTCGTCGATCTCCTCGTTGCTTATCGAGATATCTTCCTCGCCGACGAGCCTTCTGCGGGTACAATGCCTGCAGTACATTGCACAGCACCGCGTCACTAAAAAGAGCACCCTGTCGGGGTATCTGTGCACGATGTTCCTAACGGGGCTGAATCTTTCTTCGCCGAGGGGATCGGCCATCTCCCACGGGAATGTTCTTTTCTCATTGATCAACGGGACCGCCTGCGCCCGGATGGGATCACACGGGTCATTTGGGTCGATCAGCGAGGCGTAATAAGGCGTCACCGCCATGCGAAAATCCTCAAGACATGCTGAAATATCCGTTTTTTCCTTTTCGGAGAGATTTAGCACACCGGATAACTGCGCTGCATCCATGATGCGGTTGCGGTACTGCCAGTGCCAATCGTTCCACTCCGGCGATCCTTCGGTGACGCCGAACATCCGGAACACGCGTTCATTCGTTCTGCTCATCCCTCACCACCGCATCCCATACCGCTTCAGAGCGCAGCCCAGTATCGCGCGGATAAGGTCGTCATATTCTATCTTGTTATATCCCGCCAGCATCGGGAAGTCGCTATAGCCCGGAGCCAGCCCGGGCAGGGGATTCACCTCGATGAAGAACACGTGTCCGTTCTCGGAAAGTCTGAAATCGACCCTGGCAAGGTCCAGGCAGCCAAGCGTTCTGTAGACCGTCTCGGCATCGCGTTTCATTTTGGCGGTGAGTTCATGAGGAAGGTCCGGCGGACATTCGTAAGAGATATAGTCCTGGTAGTTCTGCTTTACTTCGTAACTGTAGATCCTATGGGGGCCTCTGAGCTTGCGATAGATGATCTCCATTGGCTCAAGGACGCGTATGTCGGGGCCGTTTCCGATGATCCCTACCGTGAACTCCCTGCCGTCGATATACTGTTCCGCCAGAAGGTCGCCTCCGAGATCCGGCATCGATCTTTCGACAAGTGTCCGCAATTGCGTCATATCCTCCGCGACGCTGTCATCCGAAACGCCCTTGCTCGATCCCTCCGCATTCGGTTTCACCAGCACCGGGAACGGGATATCGCCGGGCAGCTCCTTTTCCTCATGCGTAATGACGCAGAAAGCAGGGGTCTCTATGCCGCAGCTTCGGACAAGCCTTTTTGTCATGGCTTTGTCCATAGCGACCGAGAGCGCAGCGGCGTCCGAACCTGTGAAGGGGATGCCGTAATATTCGAGAATGGCGGGGATCTGCGCTTCCCTGCTCCTGCCGAAACGTCCCTCTGCGATATTGAAAACGATGTCCGGCGAAGCCGCTTCCAGTTTTTGAGGGAATTCCTCCGTGGCTTCCAACACCACGGTCTCGAATCCGCCGTTCCTCAGCGCGGCCTTTATCGCATCGACCGTCTCCGGTTCATCGAACTCCGCCTCGATATCGGAGGTACGGTCGGTCTTGATGTTGCAGGCAATGGCCACGCGAAGAACGTCAGACCGGTCCATCCTTTTCCTCCGTTTCGATCTTTCCGTTTGTATTACGGAACACAACCGGTGCGTTCCTGAGTGTCTTAAGATCCCCTTCCTTGTTGGCAGTGTAGAATCCGCCGGTCGAAAGCCCGTGCCCCCTGGAACCGGACCCCATCAGGCGCAATGCGCATTTCAATTCTTTCCATCCCTCATCCTCGCAGTGCGTATCGAAGGTCATTGGTACGAAATTCAGGCAGTCGAAGAGGCTTGCCGTGCTGTCGTCGCCTTCAACGTTCCAGTGGACCCAATTGCGGCCCATCATGATGCATCCCGCTGATGTCCCGAAAAATATCTTTCCATCGTTGTACAGTTCGGTCAGGAAAACATCCAGGCCTGCTTTTTTCAGCAGCACGATCCCGTCCTCCACTTCTCCTCCCGAAAGGAAGATACAGTCCGCTTCGGAAAGCATTCGTTTCGCCGCCTCAATGTCCGCGCGTTTTCTTGCGATAGGGACAAGGGTGACCTCTCCCGCGCCCGCTTTGACCAACTGTCTTTTGATGAGCATGTAGAACGGCCAATTGTCATGGCTCGCCGTTCCGATGTAGGCGACCTTAGGGTTCGGTTCCCCGCAGGCATCGAACACTGTGCGGAAATTCTCCATCATGCTTTTCATGTCCAGGGAGTGGCCCCCCGGTATCAGATATACTGGTCTTGCGCTCATATGAACAGCTCCTTTTCGTCGAATTCAAAATTTGCCTGTGTGCGCCTGTATTTGCCGGCAGGCCCCGGAAGGATATCAGCAACAATCCGGATGTCAAAATCTCCGTTGCCGCCGTAAACGTTCTCAAGAACTGCGCGGAGCCCGTACTGTGCTTCTTTTCGATCGGTCCCGGGGGACAACGCCGCCTCAAGCAGATAGTGCGTGCGGTCGAGCTGCTCCAAACGATAGTCCCTCATCCCGCTGACGGTCGCGATCCGGTCATCCAATGCTTTTGTGGTGACGAGGCCGCCGGCAGTTGTGAACGTGACGTTGCTCACGCGCCCCTCTATTGCATCGGCGATCATCCCCTCGCATCGTCCGCAATCGCACACCCCGTCCGGATGCAGCCGGATGAGATCGCCGACATCGAAGCGGATGATACAGTTCCATGGATTGTCGAAAGTTGTGACAAAGATGCGCCCAAGCTCCGGGCCGCCGTATTCTTCTTTCAACGGTTGAAAGTCTATCCTACAGAACTTCATGTTCTGGTGCATGAGCCCGCACTCGCACTGTTCCATGACGAAGCCCGTCTCCGTCGTGCCGTACGAGCTGACAAAAGCGGACGAGAACACACGACGGATCGCGGCAAGATGTACGGCCGAGGGGAACTCGAACGTGAAAACGATGGCCTGCGGAGAGAATACTTCTTCCCTGTTGTCAAGCACCCGATACGCCAGCCTTGCCAGCAGCGACGAGTTCGCCTCCAGGATGATCGGCCGGTACGCATTCAGTTCGTCTACCATCCGCTTCAGATGGTGGGGCTGCCACTGCAGAATGCTCGTTTTCTCGTTGAGATAGAGCGTGTTGCCCAGGATCCTGTGCGACATGGGAAGATCCTCTTCGCAGTTTATCCCCACGTTCAGTGAGCTGGCGAGCTTCGCCTGTCTCTGAGGATGATCAAGGATGGCCATGTGGCGGTTCAGTTCCCATGAAGCTGCTTCAGATCGGTCCCACCAGCCCTGGTCCCATATGTTGACCACCTTCTCTGAGGTCGTCCCGCTGGTGTAGGTATACTGTATCTCCTCGTTCCTCAGTCCTTCGTTAAGGTCCTTCCAGTCAGGCATCAGCCCCAAGGGGAAATGGGCGCGCATCTCGTTCTTTGTGAGTATGGGCAGCGCGTCAAAGCGCTCGTCCGCGGTAATGTGCGGTCCGGGATCGAACCGTTTCCACTCCTTGTAAACGGGAACGTGCTCGAACGCCATATCAAGGAGAGCCATGCACCTCTCCTGAAAATCCTTGGGATAGTTGAATCTGTTTGCAAGTATCATTTGATTCTCTCAGGTGAAGACCGGACCCCCGGGACCCCCTTACAAAATCATCGTGAGAACGCATCCGCTCGTCAGCCGAATAAATGCAGCATTCCCTGCCGACCTTCACAACTATCTGTGTATCATTACACATTTTGATAAAAGTTTTGTTCCTCTAACGCTGTGCTGGTAGTTGGCCACCTTGGTGCCGACGTATTTCGATCGGGCCTTTTTTCTCATATATTTTTTGGCAGTTTAGGCGTAAGAGTGGCTGCTCTTGATCTTTAAAGTAAAAACGGTCTTTCGTCAGATCGTAGTCAGACCGCCGACTGTCTGCGATAAGTATTAGTGTATCAATGAATTGAACCTCATTAGCGTAAGGTGGAAATAATGCACATTTACCACGATTCAGATGTGGACATAAATGTCCTCAAGGGAAAGAAGGTCTCTGTGCTCGGATACGGAGCACAGGGGAGAGCGCAAGCACTCTGCTTCCACGACTCAGGACTGGATGTGACCGTTGGGGTAAGAAAAGACGGAAAATCCTGGAAAAAGGCCAAAGAAGACGGCCTGAAAGTAGCAGAGTTCGCCGATGCCGTAAAAGGAGCGGACGTTGTGATGATGCTGCTTCCCGATGAGGTACAGCCGGACATTTACAAAACATTTGTTGAACCCAACCTCAAAAAGGGCGCTGCGCTTGAATTCGCTCATGGGTTTGCGATAACATACAAGCTCATCACCCCTCCGAAGGACGTGGATGTTATCATGATGGCGCCCAAGTCCCCCGGTGACATGGAGAGAGAAGTGTTCCTTCAGGGGTTCGGCGTTCCCGCACTAGTATGCATATACCAGGACGCAACCGGAAACGCAAAAAAGATCGCTCTGGCACTTGCCAAAGGCCTTGGGTCTACCCGTGCGGGAGTGTTCGAGACCACATTCGATAACGAGACAAAGACCGACCTCTTCGGCGAGCAGGCAGTTCTCTGCGGAGGACTCACGGCCCTCATCAAAGCCGGATTCAAAACACTGGTCGAGGGAGGATATCCTCCAGAGATGGCCTACTTCGAAGTGCTGCACGAAGTGAAGTTGATCGACGATCTGATAAACAGAGGCGGGTTCGAACTCATGTGGCACGTTGTTTCCAACACGGCTGAGTACGGAGGCCTTACCCGAAGGGACAAGGTCATTACGCCGGAGTCCCTGAAGGGAATGAAATCCATCCTTGAAGACATTGAGTCGGGTAAGTTCAAGGACGACTGGCGCGCCGAGTGGGCAGCAGGGCTTGTCAACCTCAAGAAAATGGAAGAGGATGAGAAGAAACTGCAGCTCGAAGTGGTCGGCAGAGATATAAGAAAACTCTTCGAAAGAAAATAAATCCCAAAGGCCAGTGGCAATGAGCAACATCCGCATTAGGACCAGGAATGGCGAATATCTAGCCGAGCTTGACGGATCGGACATCTCAAATGCCATCTGGCTCTCTTTACCTTTTACTTCTGCAATCAACATGCTGGGATGCCAGATATACTTCGAGATGCCGGTGGACTGTGCAGAACCCGAGGGACTGGTGACCAAGCTTGAAGCGGGAGACATTGCATACTGGCCGAAGGTCGGTGCATTGTGCATGTTCTTCGGGCCTACGCCCCTGAGCGGCGACGATGGCCGCCCCGTGTCTCAATATCCCGTTGTAAAAATAGGAAGGATCATTGACGATTGCTCGTCAATGGAGTCCGCCGGCGACCGTCAGCGCATCACGTTGGAAAGGGCATTCTGATCAGACGAAAGTTATCCGTCTGTCAAAGTCGGTGAGTCTTTCGCAGCCGTTCTTGGTTATCAGGCAGGTATCCTCTATCCTTATCCCGCCCAACCCCGGAATGTATATCCCGGGTTCTGCGGACACCACATTCCCTTCCTTCAAAATATGTTCGGACCTGGGTGAGACCGATATGTCCTGGTGAACATCCATGCCTATGCCGTGGCCGAAGGAATGGATGAATTTCCCCTTGAACTCAGAACCGTCGATCACCTCTCTTGCGGCCAGATCGGCATCTTTGGCAGGTGCCCCGTCCATATACTTTTCAATGCCGGCGGTCTGAGCCTCAAGCACAAGACCGTACGCACGTTCCAGAATATCAGGCGGCTTTGAAAGGAAGACAGTCCTGGTCATGTCTGAGCAGTACCCGTCATATTTGGTGCCAAAGTCAAAGAGCGCCGCGTCCCCCATCCTGAGTCCGTAGTCTGTCGGAGCGTGATGCGGTTTTGAACTGTTCGCTCCGAATGCGGAAATGGTGTCGAAAGCGTTACCGGTCCCTCCCAACTCTCTCATCCTCACATCCATTCTGAACGCCATTTCTTTTTCGGTTATGCCTTCGGAGAGCATGTCCGGTATCTCTTTCGCGACCTGAGAAGATATCCCGCATGCTTTTCTCATAAGTTCGATCTCTCTGCTGTCCTTTACCGAGGCGGTCAAAGATACCGCCGCCGATGCGTCCGCGACCTTGATCCCTTTGATGGTCCTCTTCACGTATTCGACCATGGAGTATGACGCGCTGTGGACGTTGAATCCGACCTTGTCGGCGCCTTTCAGCGCTTCTTTGAGATAATTGTCTCTTTCCTCGCGGGTGTGGTAAACATGAACTTCGCCTTTGCCGGACATGGCCGTTTCTGCTTCAAGGGCGCTTACGATGATGTCCAGACTCCCGCCCTTTCCGACAACGGCCAAGGAACCCTCGAAAGAACCGCCGATCAATTCGGTGAGATACCAGAACGTGGAGTCCAGGAAAGGGCTCCCACCGTTCAGTATGACAACGGCGTCAACTTCTTTGGCGTTGGCGATCAGCCTCTCGGCGCGGGTTTTTTCCATATTGCGGTTATCGGCTGTAATCTAAAAATCCTTTTGCGTTTTTATTCCGGTGTTTCAGACAAAAGGTTCATCCTCAAAATAGAGGCGTCAATCTCATAACGGATCGCGGAAATGAACTTCCGCAGCCTATGTCATTCGGTATCTCGGCTATCGGAATTCAGTTCACAGCCGCACATCGGGCAGTATGTTGATTCAGGGGGTTCCAAGACTGCGTTGCATTTTGGGCAAACATTTTCTATCAACTCCATGAATGAAACGTTCTTGTCGATCTTCATCATCCGCACAGAATGTATTTTGTTATCTGCATATTCTGCTTTTTTGGACTTCATTCCGTAGTATAGATTTGAAACACCAACCGTTATTAAGACCGTAGCAAAGATAAAAAACAGTAGGACCACGCAGATCGCTATGGTACTGTTCACCGTGTAGTACATTATGTCGTCGATGAAGAAAACATCCGAATTGAATGTAATGTAAGCGATAAACAATGCCATAAACAGCCCCGTTATTCCCGATATCAGAACCGATCTGCCGCTCCTTGTTGTTGCTCTGCTATTCTGGTAAATGCCGGTTTCGACCACTTTTTCAATGCCGCTTTTTGTCAACTCGATCACTTTTTTTTTGCTTACGCTAGCAACGATATACAGATTATATATCTATTCAGGCCGGGACCCATGCCGATGATCCGTACGCATCCAGAAATTATGCTGGGCGATCAGTCAACAGCCTAAAAAAGTGTCAGCACAAAGCCGACCCGCATCGCTTTGCCGTGCGAGATCCGCTCGTTCAAACGCCGAACCATTCGTTGCGCACTATCCTCTTCAGCGCCGATATGGCGGAAAGGGTGGCAAGGTGGGATGTCCTCGGGTTGTCCGGTTCCGGTATGTTATATGTGTGGCAGTTCATCACGCCGAATCTTCCCTTTATCCTCAGCTCGTGAGAGTTGCTCTTTATCTCCGGATCAAGCACCACTGTGACCTTCGTCCTGTCAAAGCCTATTCCAAGGATACTCACCGTAGCGGCCACATTGATGTTCCTCGGGAACAGCTTCACGGCCTCTCTGGCATATCCTGTGTAGATGGTCGTCTTTTCGGTGATCTTCTCCACATCTATGCCTTTCTCTTCTATGAACGGTATGCCCATAAGGCTCTTCGGGCCCTTCATCGAGATAAGTTCGACTTCTTCCAGTTCATCAACGGATGCGGACCTCAGGCCGTCCGCGCCGCAGAGCGCACCGGTCGGAATGTATATCTTTGCTTCGCTGACCTTAGCTTTATCGAAGATCATTGTTCTGAAATCATCGTCGACCAACGAACCTACGGACATGATCATTATGTCCACGCCTCTCGACACCACTTTAGGAAGCATCTCTTTTGCCGCTGCCTGCGAGGCGGCCTCGATGACAAGATCCGAATGATACAGCTCGTCCTCGACCGACTCGATGATAATTGCTTTGTTCAGGCCTGCCGCCACTTTTTCAGCGGTCTCTCTTCTGATGTCCATGAGGTAGATCCTTTTGACCTCGCTCATTTCATCGGCAGCCTTTGCGAGTTTGGAACCGATGGAGCCGCAACCGACGATGGTTATGCGCATGAGCGGACAAATCGGGTGACTCGTATTAATGTTTACGCATGCGGTCTGCAGCGTGTTTCGGAAGCGGTTCTTAAAATCTCCAGTGCGGGATCAGTGGCCGTCCTTTATGCTTCAGCGGTCCGATGAACGGTCTGCGACAGGGAAGCCAACGCCGTTCGTTCCGCGCTATATTTTGTCTCAGATTTCATAGGTCCAACAAATACTCCCGGCTGTCAAAGACCTTTGTCCCGTCAATGTGGGGCGTAAGACTATCCACGTCATATACGAACCCCAGTTTCTCAATCACTCTGGCGGAGGCGAGGTTTTCTTTTGCGTGTCCGCCGGAAACGGTCTTAATGCCGAGGTTCGCAGCGGCAAATTTGAGAATAGCTCTCATCGCTTCGGTGGTGTATCCGTGATTCCAGTGGTTTTTCATTATGTTGTAGCCGATCTGGAACATGTGCCGGCTCTCTTCCCAGATAAGCCCGCCGGATCCAAACAACTCGCCTGTTTCTTTCAAAACAAAACCCCAGATGTAGTTGTCGTTTGAGGTCGGATCGCCTTTGTCATCCTGCCGCCATTCGATCTCTTTCAGCCATTTTATGGTATCATCGACAGAACGATGCGGGAGCCAGCTGACGTATTTAGCTACCTCCGGGTCGCCCGTCCATCCATGGTAGGCTGTGTCTGCGTCGGCGAGAGTAAGCGGCCTGAGAATAAGTCTTTGGGTCTCTATTACGTTCGTCATCTTATTTGTCACCCTCGTACTTATCGTAGCAAAAACATTCTGTCAAATGGTCGTTCACGATCCCGACCGCCTGCAGATAAGCGTAAATGATCGTGGTGCCCACGAATTTGAAGCCCCGCTTTTTCAGATCTTTGCTGATGGTATCGCTCAGCACGCTGGAAACGGGGATCTCGCTCGTCATCTGCAAATTGCTTTTGATCGTTTTTCCTTCTGTGAAACCCCACAGATATGCGCTGAAACTGCCGAATTCTTTTTGTATCTCCAAGACGCGGCCGGCGTTGTTGATTATGGCACGGATCTTCAGCAGGTTGCGTACGATCCCCGCATCCTGCATGAGTTCGTCAACTTTCGCTTCATCGTAGTTTGCGACCGTTTCAATATGGAAATCATCGAACGCTTTTTGGAATCCTTCCTGCTTGTAGAGGATCGTCCGCCACATGAGTCCCGCCTGCATCAGATCCAAGCATAGTTTCGCGAAGAGCTTCTGATCATCATGTTCTGGCTTACCCCAGACCTCGTCGTGATATATCGACATCTTTGCGTCGTTCTCTGCCCATGGGCAGCGCATTTTTTCACCTGCCATAAGAATCATAACTCCTTTGCGGTTTAAGTTTTATTACAACCCCGCTCCGGCTAAACCATTGCCAATGGCCATTAGAAGGGCATGTGTGAACAGTTCTCAGGATGACAACCTCCAGCAAAGCGCAGTGCACAGACAAGTTCAGATGTCTGTCTGAAGAGTTTTACCGAACACCGCAAAGCATAATGATTAAACCCGACATTGCATATTCTGCATCATGAGTGCGGTCAAGACGAATGCGATTCCGTTTGAAGAATTATGTGACATCGTCAGACCCATTGCCGAAGAATACGGAGTGAATAGGATCATCCTCTTCGGTTCCGTGGCGCGGGGGGATTATGTAGCGGGAAGCGATTATGACTTTTGCGTAAACCTCGGCAGAATCGATGATCTTGTAAAAATGTGCGGATTCATCATAGACCTCGAGTCTGCATTGGGCGGACCCGTAGATGTTGTAAGCGAACGCACGCTGGATGAGGATTTCGCAAAGGAAGTGTTCAATGACGGAAAACTTGTTTATGAAGCGTGATCTGAAAGACATCGAGACAATAATAGAATACTGCGACCGAGTGGACAGAGCCATGACAGAGTTCGGCAGGGATGAAGAGGACTTTCTTGATAACTATGTTCTTCAGAGCAGTTGTGCGTTCTCTCTCATCCAAATTGGAGAATGCGTTAAAAGTCTTTCAACGCGCGGATTCTGTGAGAGATATCCTGCGGTAGAGTGGAGCAAAATCGCAAAATTTAGAGATGTCATCGTTCATCACTATGGAAAAATCGACTTTCATATCGTGTGGAAAACTTCTGCATATCTTGTTCCTGAACTAAAAGCGCAGTGCGAGGCTATTCTTAAAGGCTTGAAACTTTGACCTGCGTCTGATGAATTTTTTTACAGGATACACTGGTGCAGCAAGGGACGGCAATACCATATATCATTCCCGCCATGTCTTGGATGTGAAGAGATACGAACTGATCGACCACACCGCAGATCTCATGGTCAAAGCCTACGGGAACACGCTGGAAGAGTGTTTTGCCAATGCAGGTTATGCGCTTTTCGACCAGACGGTGGACCTTTCGGGGATCAGGCCGGCCGAGGCGTTCAGCGTGGAGGTCTCCGGAGACGAAGCCGAGGATATGCTGTACTCTTTCCTGTCGGAACTTCTTTTTCTAGAGGATTGCGACGGGGTCGTGCTGTGCGAGCTCAGCGTAAGGTTTGACGGCGGCAAAGTGATGTGCGAAGGGAGAGGGGAGATCCTCGACAGAAGCAGGCACCGGATAAAGTCAGAGATCAAAGCTGTGACCTACCACATGATGTCCGTGGACGCTGGTGAACCCTCCGTAACCGTCATTTTCGATGTATAAGAAAATATACTCTGATGGCTTTCTGAACAATGTTATGCTTAAATTAGGTTGGTTCTCAACAGGAAGGGGTCCGGGCTCCAGGAACCTTTTGAGAACTGTAATGGACAAAAAAAAGCAAGATCTGCTGAACGTTGAGATCTCCTTCGTATTCTGCAATTGGGATAACACGGAGGAACCGAACCCAAAAAAAGAACAGAGGAAACTGTTCTTCGAAATGGTCGAAGGTTACGGGATACCCCTGATAACCTTATCATGGAAGAAATTCCGTCCTGATATACGCAAGACCGATGAGACCGCCTGGAGGAACGAGTACGGAAAGAAGCTCAGAGAGCTCACCGAAGAATATGGGTTCGACCTCGGCGTGCTTGCAGGATATATGCTGTGGATGGACGACGAGACCTGCAGAACATACGACATGGTAAATCTCCATCCCGCGCTCCCCGACGGTCCTAAAGGGACCTGGGAAGAGGTCATATGGTCGCTGATAAAAGAAGGTGCGGACGATCACGGCGCGATGATCCACATATGCACGGAGGAATGGGACCGGGGCGCCGCCCTTACATACTGCAGGTTCCCCATCAGAGGCCCCGTGTTCGATGGCCTCTGGAACGACATTAACAAAAAGATCGCCTCATCTTCTTTGGATGATGTGATCGAAAAAGAAGGAACAGATGAGCCGCTTTTCAAAAAGATCAGAGAGGAAGGCGCCAAACGCGAACTCCCGCTGATAGTATCGACGATAGGATTGTTCGCCGGCGGGAAGGTAAGGATCGAGAGCAAAAGGCTCATTGAGAACGGAAAGGTCCTGGAGAGACCGTACGATGTGACCTCCGAGGTCAATGCATCGCTTTGAGGTAAGACCATGGATGAATTCGACCCCACTGCCGAACTTGGCCTGATCCACGATAAACAGCTTGTCTGCAGCTGCAAAGGGTTCCTTCAGCTGGATAACAGTTCCAGGGACCTCTGCGAACGGTTTGTGCACAACGGCGATA
>JAIRQG010000014.1 GCA_031256615.1 Candidatus Methanoplasma sp.
TGCGGAATGCCCATGAGAGAAAAATCCGAATTTGCAATGTGCGATGAGAGGAAGGACTATTGCGTCCATTGCGCCCGTCCGGACGGCACTATGCAGTCGTTTGAAGAGAAAAAAGAGAATTTGACGATGTTCATCATCAAGACGCAGGGATTATCCGGAGAGGTCGCCGAAAGCGCTGCTCTGTCCATGATGAGAAAGCTTCCGGCGTGCGAGAGTCGTTTTACCTGATCCCATATCGGTTCCGATAACCCTATATCAGAACTGAACGTTCAGGTTGTACGGAGAAATACCAAATGCCTAAACCGATGATGAGCGGAGGAGATATTGAAAGCGAGACACGGCTGCGTGACAGCCTTTCGAGGATCGGGCACGTTATCATTGTCATGAGCGGGAAGGGAGGGGTCGGAAAGAGCACGGTTTCCTCGAACCTTGCCCAAGCCCTCTCGATGAAAGGTTACCAGACGGGCCTCATGGACATCGATATTACCGGTCCAAACATACCGAAGATGTTCCACATCGAGGATGAGAAACTCTACGCAAACGATAACAACAAGCTCATACCAATATCCGTCCCGCCTTCTCTTAGCGTGATATCAATGGCCTTCCTTCTTCCTGAAAGGGATTCGGCCGTGATGTGGAGGGGCCCAATGAAAGCAAGCGCCATCAGACAGTTCATTGAAGATGTCGAATGGGGCGATCTTGATTATCTGATAATCGACATGCCTCCGGGAACCGGTGACGAAGCCATATCCGTCGTTCAGCTCATACCGAAAGCGGACGGCGCTGTCATCGTGACGACTCCGCAGGACGTTGCGGTGCTTGACAGCAGGAAATCCATATCTTTCGCAGCCCAGACGAAACTCCCAATACTGGGGCTTGTTGAGAACATGAGCGGGTTCGTCTGCCCGCACTGCGGCGAACTGACCGAGATATTCGGCTCGGGCGGCGGAGAGAAGGCGGCCGAAAGCCTGAAGATACAGTTTCTTGGGCGTGTTCCTCTTGAGCCAGGCGTGGCAATGTCGGGGGATTCGGGAATGCCCATAGTGATGTCTGAACCCGAGTCTAAGTCCGCTGCCGCATTCAATTCTATCGTTAACAAGATAATAAGGACCGTGGAGAAGACATGAGGATCGGCGTCATCGCCGAAGGAGATTCTATTGAATCTTTCGTTGCGGACGACTTCGGCCACGCTCCGTTCTTTTTGATCGTGGACATGGATACTCTTGACTACCAAGTGGTGGTCAACGAATATGCGAATTCCCTGGGCGCAGGGATGAAAGTGGCCAACGCGATCGCCGGACTTGGTGTGGATGCCGTGATCACAGGCGGCATCGGCTCCCACGGCCTGGATATCCTGAACAAAGCCGGGATACATGTGGCCTATGACGAGGAAGGCACTGTTGAAGAGTGCGTCAGGGATTTCAAAAGAAGATATGAACTGAGAAAACAAGCGTCAGACTGACCTCTTGCATCTTCTTTTCATTTGAAATCAAGCCGGATGAATATTTTTTCGTTCGGCAAGATGTATTCCTTCCTTCCTGCCGCCTTGTATCCGGCATCGCACATAGCGGCAACAAGCGACAGTTCCTCACAATTCTGCCCGTGCTGCAGGATATCGTCGAATGCCGCCTCATAGCCGGAATGCGAGACAGTGTGTCCGTCAGGGTTGAATTGGATGGTGACCGAAACGATCGGTTTCGTCAGTTCAGAGACGATGTCCATAAAGTTGTTAAGATGTATGTGTTCCACGATCATATTTGCGATCACGATGTCAGTGGGTTTCAGGAGCTCGACGGCGCGGTCTTTTTCAGTCACCAGATCAATTGAGTAAAGCACGAGCTCCGGCATTGCGCTGTACCGTTCACGGCATATGTTCAGATATTCTTCGTTGATGTCCATGCCAATGACGGTTTTGCAACATCCGGCCGTGATATTGCAGAGGCCGTTTCCGTCGGTTATTCCGAGGATCGCGACTGCCGGTTTTTGGATGTTCGCAACAAGCGCAAACTGGTCGCCGGTTATACGGGAGAGCGTTTGAAGCTGCTGCACATTCTCATGGCCCATATGTTTTTCATATATTTCATGAGGAAATTCCTGCCATGGGTTTGTGCCTGACACTTTTATCCGTCCGTGATCTCAAATAACAGCAAGATCGCTTTTTCGCCCTTGCCGAGGATGGATCTATGCTTATCGGCCTCGCCGCCTGAAATGAATATGAGGTCGCCTTTGCTGTATCTTTCCGTTTTTCCGTTGAAATCTATTCCGAAGCTCCCTTCGAGCACCATTCCAGCGTGACCGCGGAGACACCAGCCCGGTTCCTCAAACCCCTCTGAAAATTCAACAATGCGCAGACGTTGGTTCCCATGGACGTACGCTTTGTATCTGACGCCTGTTCCGGCGTTTATCCATTCTATATTGTCAAAGATGATTTTATGGCTGTCCGTCATGCTTCCTCCTTCTTTACTCAATACGGATACGACGAATCATTTTATCAGAGTTTGCGCACAGATCAACCGCTTTTTGATCATACGCCATCTGTTGAACGGGAAAACAAACGTCAGACTGACCTCTTGTCTCCCCATATTATCTTATGAAGCTGAGGCAGGACCCTCACATTCAGTTTCCTGTGGATGACCTCTTCCGCGATGGGGAGCAGGTTCATGCCTCCCACAGCGGAGAATACAATGTTCGCATCGGTCTTGTTCTCCCTTATGAAACGTATCGCATAGTTCATATCGATCCGGTCGCCTATCACAAACTTCAGCGCATCCTTCTTACCGACGTGCTCAAGATTCGAAAGAAGGTTCTTCTCGGACATCCCGGACGACGGACATTTCACATCTAGGTTGACGCATATTCTCTCATCCTTCGGTATCTTGGAGATGTCCACCGAACCGTTGGTCTCGATCACTATCTTCTTGCCTGCGCTGAGCAGCCTTTCTATCAGTTCGGGCATGTCCTCCTGCAGCATCGGCTCCCCTCCGGTGATGCATACGTTCTCGGTATCATCCACTGCCTCCATTATCTCATCAAGGGATGTTTCTTTGCCGCCTTCCTGAGCATAGGTTGTATCGCACCATGCGCATCTTAGGTTACAGCCGGCTGTCCTAATGAAGTATGTCGGAACGCCGATGTTCAGCCCTTCTCCCTGAATAGACCTGAAATACTCGCAAATCCTCATTTTACCCCTCATACGGTATCTCATCCATATGTCCTGCTTCTCTAAATCCTTTGAGTCTGAGCCTGCAGGAATCACAACGGCCGCACGCTTTGTCGCCGCCATTGTAGCATGACCATGTCAGGCGGAGAGGGGCATTAAGTTCCTTTCCCTTCTTCACGATGTCCGCCTTGGAAAGGTCGATTATCGGAGTTCTTATCTCGATCGCCCTTCCCTCCGATCCGGCCTTGGTGCCTGCAGCAATCATTTCCCTGAATGATCTGAAGAACTCCGGGCGGCAGTCGGGGTATCCCGAATAATCCACTGCATTCGCCCCGATATATATCGCATCTGCACCGATAGATTCGCACAGACCCGCCGCTATGCTCAGAAAGATAATATTCCTTGCCGGGACATATGTGACCGGTATCTCTTCTTCGAGTTTTCCTTTTCTGTCTGAGGGTACCTCGATGCTCTTGTCGGTCAGCGCGGACCTGAATGAAGACAGATCGATATCCACAATGCTGCCGTTTATTCCGTAATGCCTGCACACTGCCCGGGCAGAATCCAATTCTTTCGTGTGCCTCTGCCCGTATCTGAAACTTAGCGCGGTGATATCCATTCCCTCATTGAGCGCGATCGCCAGCGTCACCGTGGAATCAAGCCCCCCGGACAGCAGTACGACTGCCTTCGGCATCATAACACCTTTGTGTACCACGCCGTCTGTCCGCGTTCTTCGTCCAGCCCTATGGACACGCTCTTGACCGATTTCGGGAAATCGATGTCTTTGATGATCCTCTCGGTCATCATCCTTGCCATCTCCTCTGCGGTGGTCGTCGGGATATCCAGCAGCAGAACGTCCTCTGCCGGGAACACATACCTCTTGCCGCAGGAGGTCACTTCCACTGATCCGTCTTTCTCAGCTATCTTGACGATCTTCGAACCTGCGGGCAGAAGGACCAAGTGGTCCATTTCCGATACCATGGACCTCAGCTTCTTTTTTAGGATGACAAAGTCCATCACCATGCCGCTGTCGTCCAGTTCGCCTTCGAGACTCATCCTCACGATATAGCTGTGGCCATGAAGCCTGGAACACTTATCGTGCATGGGTATGAAATGGCAAGACGAGAATGTTATCCCCGTATGGCCTCCGTCTATCTCTATTTTCATTTTCTCCCCTCGGCCAGCCTCATTGCGAGTATTATTGAGTCAATATAATCGGTCTTTACCCTGGACGTGTCCACAAAGACCTTGTCGATGTTCAGTACGGGTGCGCCCAGAGCTATGGCGTCCCCGATGAAATGCAGGGTCCTGAAGATCAGGTTGCCGATCACTCCGTCCGGTGCGATGATGAGGTCTGCCTCTTCCACGGCGGATTCGATCAGTATCTCCGCATGGTATGCGTCATACATTTCTTTTTGAAGCATTGACACCAACATTTCCGCATCGCTGATGGATCTGTCTACCGCCTCATTCCTTCCTTTGTCGCCTATTCTGCCTCCGGACATCACGGCTATCCTCGTCCCTGCGCCCATTTTCCTCATGAGCTTTATCGCATTGACGGCAATTCTGCGCTTTTCCTCAACTGTCCGGCCCTCATCTATGCCGACGGGTGCCATGAAGAACGCGCGGCCGTTCTTAGGTTCCATGATGACGACCCTTTCCAATTCACTGACCTCCGCCTTTTCTTTCAGGATACGGAGAAGTTCGGCGGATGACATGTCCCCTCTGACCGCCGCATCTATCTCCCCGGAAAATAGATCGTCCACAAGCTTTTTCGGGTCGTAGTATATCTTCACGCTTTCTTTGTTCAGCGCACGGACGCTGCTCTCCACATGTTTGGAGTCGGCGACACTGCCAATACCGACGCGTACATTTGGAAGGTCGGTCTGCATAAGGTCCTTTACTACGAACATCAGGAGTTCATAATATCGTTCATATTAAGGATTTGTGATTGAGTCAAATTCATATTCTTCCCAGTCTCTGAGCCCGAGAGCTATCTCGGCCTCGGTCATGGTAAGCATCGGTTTCGAGTACCTTGCGGAATCATCCATGGCTATCCTCGGACATGCCGTGTTGATGTATGCATCCACTTTGTAAGGGAGCAGAGCATCCGGTCCGATCTCGTTCATCAGGACCTTATACGCCTTCTTTCCCCTCCCTTTTGCTTTCTCCACCATCAGATCGGCGGCGGCAGATCTGTCCTGTCCGGTCTTCGTGCACACGATCACAAGAAAACTTTCTGCGGACTTCGCCCTCTCGATGACAGCGAACCTTTTCCTGAGCATCCTGTCCCTTGCCTCATCCACGGAACCGATCTCTCCGGTCAGAGGATTAAGGATCAGCATCTCCTTCTTTGCGCCGAACGCTGCCGCAAGAGGGTGGAAATCTCCCTCGCCGAGGTACAGGAACGCATCCGCCTCATCGTTCACGGCCGTGACGGAACTGAAGTTGCATCCGAGTACCTGACCGGGATAAAATATCCTGCGGTCCCCTTTCTTCACGAAGACCTCCTTTCCCAGGCTTTCGAGGACTTTCTTTGCATCAGGTATCAGCCCGACATACTGAACGGTGGCCAACAGCCCGATCTTCTTGGGAAGCCTTTGCGATGCCGCTCTGAGAGCATCGTTGATATCGGTGCTGACCGCCACTTCGATGAAAAGGACATCCTCATCATTTTCCTGAGGATGTATCGGCGAATGTCCCAGATGAACAAGCGCATCCGCATATCTTCTGTAATCAACAAAAAGGTCGCATGCGCCGTAGCATGGATCTCCCAAAATGATTATGTCCGCACCGGTGGAATCCGATAAAAAATCTGATATCCTGAGGGAATCAATTTTGAGACCCTCAGGAAGCTGAACGGCCACGGTCCCGTAACCTCTCTTTTTGATCCAAGAGGCTATCGCACCAAGGTCCGGTTCGAACATTTACTTCATGTATTCCTGTCCCTTCTCTACATCAACGTAGCAGGGGGATGGGAATTTCATTGACGCTTTCCAGAGCGCGACCTTGGCCACATTCGCTTTGTCCGCAGCCACGCTGACGGTGATCACTGCCTGATTGCGTTCCAGCCTTGCCGCTGTGCCCACTGTCTTGCCGAATCCGTTGCGCATTCCGCTTGACACACGGTCCGCACCTGCGCCGGTAGCGAGTTTGTTCTCTCTGAGAACGCAGTGAGGATAAGCCCTTATCTTAAGGTGGTAGTTGGCGGTCCCCGCCTGGCTTGAAAGCATCTTATTGGCTGCGATACGGCCTGCCTCCAATGCCGTGTGTCTGATCTGCACGCGGTTCTTCACCCTAAGCGTGAGAATGACCGGGAACTCCGCACTGAGGTTTCCCATGTCAAACTGAGACAATCTGCTTGCGGGAACTCCTCCCATGTATTCTCGGCGTGTATATGCCTGTCCTGTTATCCTTCTGTACATTGATGCGGGCTTTCTTACCATTTGCGCCACCTCTGTGAAATACGATAGAGCGACAATCTCGAATCTCTATTTAAAGACTGTTGCTGTGTGCTTATATAGAAGGCGCTTGAGCGCGTTTATTATTAAAGATGATCCGGTTTTTCCTTTGGTGCAGACGGCCGGAAATTTCGGATTTTTGCTGCGGCTTCGCCCCGGCAGACCTGACCGATCTGACAGATATGGGTATTTGCAGCATTGCTGTCCGCATTGCGGCGGGGATCACCTGCACAATGCACATTCTGCAGAGGGACAACAACACAGTTGATCAAGTGAAGAATTAAAATTAAAAATATTCAAGGATGAGAATTTTTCATACGCAACCTGTTTGACTGCTAGACCACATCCAGCGACGTAAACGGACTTTAGTAAGCCAGGACTGAATATCTCGGCGAACCTCGATACTTACATCCGGCTTCTATCAAACTCATCATTTATGAGCGTCCATGGTACCTCTTTTTCAAGACGGCTTCGAGCTTAGATGCCTTCAGCTCTTATCCGCTACCGCGTGGCTACTCAGCATGCCTTGTCAGACAACTGATAAACTAGAGGCGACGAACCCCTGTTCCTCTCGTACTAAAGGGT
>JAIRQG010000040.1 GCA_031256615.1 Candidatus Methanoplasma sp.
GAACGTTCAACGTGCCAAAATCCACCGTCCTTACGCTGACGGCATCCGACGGTGCGGGCTATAACTTCCTCTACTGGAAGCTCAATAGTACAACTGCCGGAACGCCCGGAGCATCTTACAGCCACACGGTCGCAGGTGACGCTACGATAACTGCGGTCTTTGCGAACAACGCTTCCGGAACGGCGGCATATGAAGTAACAGTAGCGAAAGATCCTGCAGCGACAGACGGAGCCGTGACATGGTCTTACACACACTCTGGAACGACGGTCACTGGAGGAATGGGAACGTTCAACATGCCGAAATCCGCCGTCCTTATACTTACCGCAACCGAAGGTGCGAACTATGACCTCCTCTACTGGAAGCTCAACAGTGCAACCGCCGGAACGTCTGGAACATCCTTCAGCCACACGGTCGCGGGAACTGTCAGGATATCCGCGGTCTTTGTGGACAATACCTCAGGAACAGCGGCATACGCTGTGACGGTAGCGAAGGATCCCGCATCGGTAAACGGAACCGTGACCTGGTCTTACACAGATTTGGGTGTGACGGTCACCGGAGGAGTGGGGACCTTCAATATACCGAGATCCGCTGTCCTTACTCTGACAGCAGCCGGCGGCGCGAGCGGTGACTTCCTCTACTGGAAACTCAACAACGCAAACGTCGGAACGCCCGGAACATCCCATACCCACACGGTCGCAGGTACTGCCAAGATAACTGCGGTCTTTGCGAACAATGTCTCTGGAACAGCGGCATACGCTGTGACGGTAGCGAAAGATCCAGTAGCTGCAGACGGAGCCGTGACATGGTCTTACACAGACTCAGGAGTGACGGTGACCGGAGGAGCAGGAACGTTCAACATGCCGAAATCCACCCTCCTTACACTAACGGCAGCTGACGGAGCGAATCATGACTTCCTCTACTGGAAGCTCAACAACGCAACTACTGGAACATCCGGAATGTCCTACGTTCACACGGTCGCGGGGACCGTCAAGATATCTGCTGTTTTTGTGAATAATACCACAGGAACGGCGGCATATGAAGTAACGGTAGCGAATGACCTTGCAGCGGCATACAGAGCGATGGCAGCCGAGAACTCCAAGACTGGGGGTACCCTCTTCTGGTCTTACACACATTCGGGAATGACGGTCACCGGAGGAGCAGGAACGTTCAACATGCCGAGGTCCGCCGTCCTTACGCTGACGGCAGCCGACGGTGCGAACAACGACTTCCTCTACTGGAAGCTCAACAGTGCAACCGCCGGAATGCCTGAGATATCCTATACCTATACGATCACTGGAACCACCAAGATATCTGCGGTCTTTGCGGACAACACATCCGGAACGGCGGCATATGAAATAACGGTAGCGAAGGACCCCGCCAAGATCGATGGCACCATCTCCTGGTCTTACACAAATTCTGGAATGACGGTCACCGGAGGAACGGGAACCTTCAGCATGCCCGCGGGAGTCACGCTCGATCTCATTGCCACAGACGGAACTACGGCATTCCTTCAGTGGGAGATCAGCAGCCCGTACTCTACAGATGGGAGCAAAACGATCAGCCACACGGTCGCAGGCGCAGCCAAGATAACAGCGAAATTCACCGCTCCGTCTCAGGCATACAATAATCCTAAGGAATATCTTCTGACGGCAACCTCTGACGGCGTGACCGCAATCACTCCCAATGGTACGGTAACGGTGCTGGGAGGAGGGAACCGAACGTTCAACTTCTCTGCCAGCGACGGATACTATGTGAGCAAAGTGCAGATAGACGGAATAGATCTGTCTCAGGAAGAGATAAGTCTTGGGTACTACACATTCCACGATGTGAACTCGAGCCACATAATATCTGTGTCAGGCAGCACAAGCCCGCTGATCAATAACAACGCAATCCTGAGAGTTGTTGTGGTGGAAGGGAACGGTTATGCGATGTACAGCATAAACAACAGTTCCTATCAGATATACAGCGGGCCGGTCTCTCTCCCCGAAAATGCCTACGTCACAGTAAGAGCAATTGCGGATAAAAAGTATGAATTCAGCGGATGGGGCAACAATGGCGAGATATACTGGAATGATCTCGATTATTCCATGCAAGACCTTGCGGAGTCCATGTACCTCGAACTGCATTTTGCGAGTTTGGATGGCAGTAGCGATCTCTTGTGGTGGACCTTAGCTGCAATAGTGGCGCTGGTAATAGCGGGCACAATCATAGGGCTCATCTTTTTCTTCGGAAAAAGCTATGATGTGATCAAGGCGAGCTACTCAGCAGACATTATAGGCAGGGACAGGGCGCGCAACAAGAAAGACTACAGATTCTCGGTCGAGGAAGGATTCTTAGGAACAGTATTATACCGTGTCGGAAAGGACGGGAAATGGAAGATCCTGCTGCCAACAAAGAACGGAGATTATGTGATACCTAAAGATGAGGTAGTGGACGAATTCATCATCGAGACCCGTTAAACATTTTCTTCCGAAAAAAAGGGGGGCCTCATATGAGGCCCTCCAAAATCGATTTTTAAATTCTATCTGCAGCAATCTCTTGCGTTCTTTTTTGTTCTGTTGCCTTGCCGAAAAGCGCAGGGTTCGTCTTTTTGCTCTTCTGCTGCAATGATCATGTTCGGTGCGAACCGCCCTCATTAATCCCGCGAAGGGACCGGCAATGCCGCCGTTTTGTTCAGCGGCGTCAGCCGTCATCCTTTGTTTTTGAACATCTCGGCATATTCTCTGAAAGCATATGACTGCGAGCGCGTCATCGCAATGTATGAACCTATCATTATGCTCTCCAGTATCTCGTCTTTTGTTGCTCCAGCCTGCGCGGCGTGGTGCATCTGAACCCTGACGCAATGCTCTCCTCCCAAAGCGGCAGCCGCGGACACTGCTGCCAGATATCTTGTTTTCTGGTCAAGTTCCCCTTTGCCGTCCAATACCGCCTTTCCGATATTGGCGGCAGGTATGAACAGGTCTGGGCGTTCGGACAGGACCTGATTCACTACAGGTATGAAACCGAATTGTTTTTCAATGGCTTTCAGGATCTTATCGGCGATCTCCCGTTCTTTCGGATCTTCTTGCATGATGCTTTATCGTTTCCAGTATTAACATATCTTTGTTCCGTAATTTTATTAACTCATAACTGTACGTTCCTGTTTATTAATGGGGGTTAACCACGTCCTATACCATACGATAGATATCGTTGGGAGAAGAAGAGATGGAAACTGAAGAGGTCCTGAGGACCAAATTCAAAGAGGTAGGGAGAGAATACGGGTTCGATAAGGTCGAAGCAGAGTTTGTTGCGTTCAAGGAATTCAAGGTCAGATGGCAAAGGAGCTACAGATGGGCGGATTTCAAAGTGTCCGACTATCTGGCGGATGCGCCCCCGGAAGTGATCGAGGGATTGTGCAATTCCCTTTTCTCAAAGATCACAGGAGACGATGAGGGATATTCAGAGGAGATGTGCAGATGGATCACCGCACCGGAATTTTCGGAATGCAAGCAGCCGGTGTACCTCAAAAGAAGCAGAAATCTCACAAGGTCATCAAAAGGCGAAACAAAGGATCTGGAATCAGCGTATGACAGGCTGATAGAGCTGGGGCTTGTGAAAAAGGACCCCTATGTGCACCTTTCATGGACCAAAGAATCAAATGTGAGGAAGATAGGGCACTGCTCGGTGCTGATGAAAGTGATCACCATTTCCAATATACTGGATAGCGATATGATACCGGACTTTGTCCTCGATTATTGCCTGTATCACGAACTGTGCCATCTGATGATAGGATTCGATCCTTCTGCAAAAGCGCACGGGGAGGAATTCTCTAATTTAGAAGCAAGATATCCGCAGAAGGATGAGGCCAACGATTGGCTGAAGAAACTTTGTTTATACACGTGAGCGAAAACTCACATTTTTATTTTTTTCGAACATCAAAAAGAATTCAATGGTGGAAAGACGAGTCACAATTTAGATTATGATAAGTGTCTCCCGACGTTAACACACTTTTTCACGGTCCGATGATGACACCGGTCTCGAAGCACTGACTTACGCCGGGAGTATGTGTCGGACCCTGCGTTGGCTTCCGGTCACGGCTGCGATGACACATCGCTGCTACCGCAAGAGCCCCTTTTCAGGGACAGGGTCGCTGTAAGCCGTTCCGTGCACATGGCAATCATTATTCATGCCCCTACGCCGATACGGCTGTGAGAAGAACAATATTGTTGTTATTAATACTATGTAGTTTTTGGATTGCGTACATAACAATTTTTTGGTATAGGAAGCAGTGAACGGAGGCCGAAAAACGGTGTGTGTGCCTCGGAAACCCGGGCCATTTTGCGGCGGCCGGCGGGCGCACGGAAGAGGATCGGCCGCGCGGAGAGGCACCTAATGTTCACAGGTTTGCACAAAAATCAAAAATGACGCGATTTTGCTCGTATTCGACAATAAACGTATTATATTGTATAAAATTGCCTTATAGCCAAAAAACGTCTGTTTATTGTCGAATTTTTGGTTTTTATGAAAAAAACTCAAATATTTGACGCTATGGTCAAATATGCGATTTTCGTAACCAAATATAACATAAATTTAAACTTATCTGTGATTTTTTACGATTAATCCTATTAAAACGGCATTATTACAACGAAATTCGAAAAATAAAAAATGCAATACGCATACTTAATATATGTGAAAGCATTCTCTCCATCTCGAACATCGTTGATGTTCTTCAACCTAAGAGGGAGAACATGACCACAGAAAAATCGGAAGAACGGTTCCCTCCGCCAGAGGGATACCGCAGGAACGCAGCCATCAAAAGCATGGACGAGTACAACAAAATATATAGTGAATCTGTAAAAGATCCCATCGCATATTGGACAAAGCAGGCTGATAGTTTAGATTGGTTCTCCAAGGATTGGAAAGAAGCTTTCACATGGGATAAATCAGAAAATCAGTTCACATGGTTCAAGGGCGGTAAGCTCAACATTTCATACAACTGCATCGACAGACATGTGAAGAACGGCAAAAAGAACACTGCGGCGATAATCTTCCAAGGCGAGGACGACAATGATGTCAGAGTATACACGTACGGTCTCCTGTTGAACGAAGTGGAAAAGTTCGCTAACGTACTGAAAAGCAAGGGCGTTAAGAAAGGCGACAGGGTCGCTGTGTTTCTGCCGATGATACCGGAACTTCCTATAACGCTGCTCGCATGCGCCAGAATAGGTGCGGTGCACAGTGTCATATTCGCAGGACTGGGCATCGATTCCGTTTACAACCGTGTAGTAGACTGCACACCGAAAGTGATGGTCACGTCCGACGGAAGCTACCGCGGAGGAAAGACGATCGACATGAAGGGTAAGGTCAACGAGTTCCTCCAGAGGGAGTCCACCGTTGAACAGGTCATAGTCGTCAAGCGCACGGGCGCGGACGTGATAATGAAAGAAGGAAGGGACGTATGGTGGCATGATGAGATGGCGAAAGCGCCTATCAGGTGCGAGCCGGAAGTGATGGATGCCGAAGATCCGTTGTTCCTTCTGTATACAAGCGGCACCACAGGAAAGCCTAAAGGGCTGGTGCACACCACCGGAGGATACGGAGTGGGAGCACATTCATCGTTCAGGCTGGTGTTCAACTATCAGCCGGGGCAGGTATACTGGTGCACTGCCGATATCGGGTGGATCACCGGGCACACATACATCGTGTACGGCCCGCTGTCCTTAGGCGCAACAGTACTGATGTTCGAAGGCGTTCCCGGTTATCCGAAAGACGATAGGTTCTGGCAGGTTGCCGAGAAGTGGAAGGTGGACATATTCTACTCCGCTCCGACAGCCATCAGGATGATAAGGAAGACCGGCGACGAATGGATAAAGAAACATGATCTGTCATCCCTCAAGGCGATCGGCAGCGTCGGTGAGCCTATAGATGCGGATGTTTGGAAGTGGGAGCACCGCGTAATAGGCGGAGGCAGATGTCCCATCGCTGACACATGGTGGCAGACCGAGACGGGAAGCATACTCATATCTCCGATGACGGGTGCCTTCGACCTCAAGCCCGGATCGGCCATGAGGCCGCTGCCCGGAGTAGAGGCCGCAGTATACGGGGAAGACAAGAAGCAATGTGGCGTAGACGAAAGCGGGAATCTCTATATCACAAAGCCGGTCCCTTCGTTCGCAAGGACG
>JAIRQG010000044.1 GCA_031256615.1 Candidatus Methanoplasma sp.
CGTCCCTTCCCTGAGGATAAGGATCGGTGCATTGCCCATGCCCATTTTAATTCAACCTCCAATTATCTATTCCATTCTTATTATGGAATTTCTAAAGGGTTATGGTTTGTTCTTCTATATAAACATAGCCTATAAACACAGGACTCTAACAACATCTGTTCCATATTATACTGCGGCCAGAGATCTGAGGCCATTTGCCTACACTTGCATCAAGATCCTGTCCTGTGGCCTGGCAGACCATTGCTGCCAACGTCTTCACTGACCAGTTTTTCAAACTGGTTGCGGATTATCGGAACCCTGTGAAACAACTGACGCCACAACATGGACAAGTTTACGCTCTCATAACCATGTGCAACAAAGTTTCTGTATCTTCTCAAACTATCCCAATCTATCTCTGGATGACGATTCATTATTTCCAACGACATCTTCTTGGAATTCTCTCCGATATAGGCCAAATCCAAAGCGCAACCTTTCTGATAAATGGTGCGTGCCATGAACTCCGCCTCATCATTATCAAGTTCCATCAGAGCATTTTCTATTGCATAACAATGCTCAAGAATCAGTCGGATGTGTTCCTGGTCGCTCTCACGCTGTTCTTGAGTATACAACGATGCCCTCCTTCCTTATGTTACGCATGAGCATTGAGTCGGGTCTTACTCCTCCAAGCGTAACCACATCCACTTCAGATCTTATTACGCCCTCCATGTCTTTCACAAGATGAGCAAGTTCATCATAGTCTTTTATGCATCCGGGATCGATGCAAAAGTCATAATCGCTATCGTCATTGTCGTCACCTCTGGCTACCGAGCCAAAAAGTACGATACTCTCAACTCCATGCCTCTCGGCTATTGGCGTTATGGCTCTGCGGAGTTCCTCAACGGACAGCTTATCCTTACTCGTCATATCAATTCATTATGCGTTTATGTCGATAAATCACTTTGTGTTTCGGAATACATCATCACACAGGCACAAGGTGCAGCGCTTCAGCGTATGAATAGCAGTTCTCTGTACTTCGGAAGCGGCCACATCTGATCGTCAACTATCATTTCCAGCATGTCCATGCATTTCCTTATCTCTTCTATGCATGGTGCCAGCTTATCGTGGTAGGCAACAGCCATTTCGCGTCCTTCCAGCTTGGAGAACTCATCGCACATGCTGTCCATATCATCGGCCATCGTTCTGGCGATGTTTATATAGTCGGCGATCTCCTTGATCTGCCGGAGCTCCTGCGGAGAGTATTTTTCAAATTCCTCTCTAGTGAACAGCTCCCTGCTTTTCAGGACATTCTCCAGAAGAACATTCTGGAACCTTATCGCCACCGGTATGATGTGGTTGTATGCCATATCGCTGAGCACCCTTGATTCAATATCGATCTTCATTGAATAGTGGTTCCACGCGACCTCATTCCTCGCCCTCAGCTCTACCTCGGACAGTACGCCGGTCTCTTTGTAAGCGTTGATGGTCTTTTCTGTTGTGAATTGGTCATATATCACAGGTACGGATGTCTCTGTGTCCAAACCGCGGCGTGCTGCCTCTTCCTTCCATTCATCGGAGTAGCCGTTCCCGTCAAAGCATATGTCCCTGCATGCCCTGTACGTTTCGCGCGTTTCGTTCAAGACCGCTTTCACCGCGTCCTCCCCGGACGCTATCCTCTTATCAACGGCCTTCTTGAACTGCTTGAGCTGATACGCTACCGCCGTGTTGAGCACCGCCATCGGCAAAGCGCAGTTCGCCGATGAGCCTACTGCCCTGAATTCGAATCTGTTGCCGGTGAAGGCGAAGGGGGATGTCCTGTTCCTGTCGGTGTTGTCTATCAGTAGCTCGGGGATCTGATGTATGCCTATGCTGTACCCTTTCTTGTCTTTGATCTTCACCATGTCCTCGGTGTCCATGAGCTCCTCGAACAGCGATGTGACCTGCATCCCCAGGAACACGGACACTATCGCGGGGGGCGCCTCTGTCGCCCCGAGCCTGTGGGCATTGGAAGGCGATACGATGGACGCTTTCAGCAGCCCGTTGTTGTCATAGACGGCTTTCAGCACGTTCGCCATGAATGCCAGGAATCTTAGGTTCTCTTCATCTGTCTTTCCGGGAGAGAGAAGGCCTGTGCCGTCGGTCAGCCCCAGGGACCAGTTGCAGTGCTTACCGGACCCGTTTATCCCATTGAAGGGTTTCTCGTGGAAAAGGACCTTGAATTTGTGGCGGTCTGCCACCGACCTCATCAGCGACATCAGCAGAAGGTTGTGGTCCACAGCGAGGTTCATCTCTTCGAACACGGGCGCGATCTCGAATTGGTTGGGCGCAACCTCGTTGTGCCTTGTCTTGAGAGGTATCCCCAATTTATATCCCTCGAATTCCAGATCTTTCATGAACTCCATCACCCTCGGAGGTATGGATCCGAAGTAGTGATCATCCAGCTGCTGGTTCCTTGCGCTGTCGTGACCGAGGAGCGTCCTGTCGGAAAGCATCAGGTCCGGGCGCTGAGCGTAGAGCGCGCTGTCGACAAGGAAGAACTCCTGCTCCCATCCCAGGTAAGCGGATACCTCGGCGTTCTCGGTGCCTAGGCACTTCAATACATCCGCGGCCGCTCTCTTGACGGCAGACACCGACCTTATCAGCGGGGTCTTGTAGTCAAGGGCCTCCCCGTTGTATGAAATGAATACGGTCGGTACGCAGAGACAATCCCCCAGAATGAATGCGGGCGACGAGGGATCCCATGCGGTATACCCTCTTGCCTCGAATGTGTTCCTGAGGCCTCCGTTGGGGAACGAGGATGCATCCGGCTCCTGCTGGCACAGTTTGGATCCGCTGAACTGTTCCAGCGTCGTGCCGTAGCTGTGCGGCTCCGCAAAAGAGTCATGTTTCTCGGCGGTGCCGCCGGTAAGCGGCTGGAACCAGTGCGTGTAATGGGTGGCTCCCATGTCCATCGCCCAGCGTTTCATCCCGGAGGCAACATGCTCCGCGACCGATTTGTCAAGGGTCGCACCTTTCTCGATGGATTCGTAAACAACCCTTCTTGTCTCGGAAGAAAGATATCTTCTCATCGTGTCCCTGTTGAAAACGTTGCATCCGTAGTATGATGATGTTTCACGCGCCGGCGGCACGGCTTTCACAGGCTCTCTCTGGAAGGCCTGTTCTACCGCACCGAATCTTCCGTTTATCATAAGTATGGGTAATACTTCTTATTAATAAACTTTTCTAACTGATTAATAAATCCAGCGTTCATTAGACAAATGTCTAATTTGCTCAGAAACAACATAACTCTTTTTCGATGAATATCTCTTTAATATCAAAATTTTGTACAAATTTCAATAAAACATTGTACTGATATGACGATTGCTCAGTCCCGCATGACAAAAAATGTGAAAGCATATAACGGGACGGTGCATTTGAGTATCAGTGCCGACAATACTTGCAAGATACTCAGAGATCGGGCTCAAAAGCACACCGGTCCGCGTAAGATTCGAGAACAGACTGAGAGATAACATCATCACTATGCTGGCAGCCGACCGCATAGAGGCGCTGGTCACGAGAAAGGATGCAAGATTCTACATCGAGACGGAAGACATCGACGGAGCGGCAGCGGCAATGAAAAGAGTGTTCGGCATAGCTTCCTTTTCGATAACCGAGGTCTGTTCCTCTGATCTTGGAGCCATCTGCTCTGCCGCAGCCGAATACTCGATGGGCAGACTTAAGGAAGGAGACACGTTTGCTGTCAAAGCAAGAAGAGAAGGCAGCCATAATTACACAAGCGTTGATGTTGGAAGAGAGGCCGGTTCTGCGATATTCATTGCCAACGAAAGCAAAGGCGTCAAGGTGAACCTCACCAATCCGGCTGTAACGTTCTACATTGAAGTGAGGAACAACAAGGCCTTCGTGTTCGGATCAAGCATCAGATGCCACGGAGGCTTGCCGATAGGCACTCAGGGAAAGGTCTTGGCGGACGTACGGAGCGAGAGGGATCTGATTTCCGCGTGGCTCATGATGAAACGCGGATGCAAGGTCATTGTCAGAGGCGAGAAACAGCCGCTGCTGGAAAGATACGACCCGGAGCTGAAATACGGAGAGGAGGTCTCGCCCGAGATACTCGGCATAGTAAGCGGCGCGGCGCTGTCGGAACTGGAAGGTCTGATGTCCGGTCCTGATATCCCGATATTCTTTCCAACGGTCGGCATGAGCGACGGAGAAGTGTCCTCGCTTCTGAAAACAATAAAAGAAGAGGTTGCCCCGCCCGGATGGACGGGGCAGTGAGTTTGTTTGCTGTTTGAAGGGATTACTTTCCTTTTCTTCCCTTGCCTTTTATCGAGGGTCTGACCTTCTCGGCACCGTTGCCTTTGTTCCTCAGACCGCGGCCGGCTATTCCTGCCGACGTCAGTCCGCGGTAGACACGGTTCTTGTTGTTGCTGTCGCAGATCCAGTTGATCTTCGTGTCAGCTTTGATCACCGGGTGCGCGGGATCGACGAGTATGACCTCGTACCACTCGTGCAGACCGTCGGCACCGACCCAATATGAATTGAGGACCTCAAGGTTGGGGTATCTCTTCGCGGTCCTTTCCTCAGCCATCCTCTGGAGACTCTTTCCGGTGGTTATCTTGTTGATACCTTTCCTCTTCGGTCTCCTTCCTGCCCTGATCGTTCTTTTCTGGAATGACCCTTTCCTTACTCTGCCTCTTACCACAACGTAGCCCTGTTTGGCCTTGTATCCGAGGGCTCTTGCCCTGTCAAGCCTTGTGGGCCTCTCGATCCTGAGGAAGTTCTCTTCTCTCCTCCACTCGATCTTCCTCTGGTGGTTGAGCTCTTTCAAATAGGTCTTGCCCGGATTCTTCCACGCTTCACCTATGTAACTGTACATGCTCCTCCCGTTTACCGGGCGCGCTTCCTGACCTTCGTCATTCATAATATCACCTTTTCGGATTCACCCAAAGGGCACATTTCCGCCGGAACATGAGGTTCCGTACTATCGTCCATACAAATGACCTATTTAAAGGTACTTTTAAAATACGTATTCAAAACACCCACGGAAGAAACTGCATAAATAAATACACCC
>JAIRQG010000099.1 GCA_031256615.1 Candidatus Methanoplasma sp.
CTTCCCCCGCGGAGGCCAGGGAATTCCTTAAACAACTGATAGCGGACATCCGCCATACGATAGACCTTCCGGGGGACGGGGAAAGGAGCATACGCTGCGACTGCAACATCTCCATCGGAAAGGAAAGGGTCGAGGTAAAGAATGTCACCGGCCTGAGGAATGTCGAAAGGGCGCTGACATTCGAAGCGATACGGCAAACAAAGGTACTGAAGGCCGGAGGCAAGGTGGAAAGAGAGACAAGACGCTTCGATGAGGAAAGAGGAGTGACCATTTCTGTCCGGAAGAAGGAGTTCGAGGCCGACTACGGCTACATCAATGAGCCAGACCTCGGAATATTCCACATCGGAGAGCTCATAAGGACCATCACCATCAAAGAAAGCCCCGTCAACATGGCGCTGAGACTCAGCAAAGAATACGGAATAGAGGAGAAGACCGCCAACCAAATGGTATTGACATCCGTGAACCTCGCCAAGATGTTCGAAACGATCGCAAAGGCAACGGGGTCCCCTCAGACCGCAGTGTCGTGGGCCACCGGGACCATAGCCGCCAACTGGAAAGCGTTTGAAGCGTCGGGAAAGGATCCGGAAGGGATCGCAGACATAATGAAAAAGTTCGCTGCGGGCAAGATCACAGACGTGGAGACCGATATGGAACTGAAGTCCTACATGACCGGTGCGGACATCGGTGCCATGAAAGAACAGAATGCGGATCTGAATCAGATCATCTGCAGTTATCTTGACGCGCATCCCGAGATCGTTGACGAGATAAGAAAGAACGAGAAGGCGATCAACCGTGTCATCGGCCACGTGATGAAAGAGACGGGCGGCAGATACTCTTCGTCGGATATCGTATCGGCAACGAAGAGTGCTCTCGCCTCGAAGATCTGAGGCAGCTGAGCGCTTATTCTTCGTCCGGACTCTCCAGATCCTCGAAGTTCATGCCTTCTATGGCCAGAGTCATTATCTGCAGTTCTTCGAGTTTGCTGTCGTCAACTTTCTCGGGGGACCCGTCCAAAAGCGACACCGCCTTCTTGTTCTTCGGGAATGCGATGACCTCTCTTATGGTATCCTTTCCTAAGAGTATCGATATGAATCTGTCCACTCCCAGGGCTATGCCGCCGTGCGGGGGCGCACCGTAACCGAGAGCTTCGATGAAGAACCCGAAATCCGCCTCGATCTTCTCGTCGTCCATGCCGATCTTGCTGAAGACCTCTCTCTGCAGTTCCGGATCGTGTATCCTCAATGACCCCGATCCGAGTTCGTTGCCGTTCAGGCAGAGGTCGAAACACGCCCCTCCCACGTATGGATCGTTGAGATCATTCTCCGGAAGGACGAACGGGTGGTGGAACGCATCATGCTTTCCTGATACTGGGTCTATTTCGAACATCGGACAGTCCACAAGCCACAGGAACTGCATCTCGTCCTTCGGGACCAGGTCCAGGTCCTCCGCGAGCTTCTTCCTCAGCGCCCCTCCTCCTTCGTATGTGGATTTCCAAGGCCCTGCGATCAGGAATAATAGGTCTCCTTCTTCCGCCCCCATCTTCTGCTTTATCGCGTCCAGGGTCTCCGGGGTGAAATATTTCACGATATTGCTGTCAAGCTTGCCGTCCTTGCATCTCATCCATGTGAGTCCGCCCAGGCCGAACTTCTTTGCTTGGCCGATGTATCTGTCGACATCGTTCCTTCCGATGCGTTCGCCGGCTGTGTCGGCTTTGAGATTAATGCCGGCGACTATCCCTCCGGCCTTGATTATCCTTTGGAATATCTCATACGGGGCATCTTTCACGATGTCTGTGAGAGAGACGAACTTCAGGCCGTATCTCAGGTCCGGTTTATCGGACCCGTATGTTTCCATTGCTTCTTTGTACCTTATGCGCATGAACGGGGTCTCGAGTTCTTTGCCGTAAAGACCTTTCCACACATACGCGACCAATCCTTCGATCATATCTTGGATGTCCTTCTCATCAACGAACGACATTTCCATGTCGATCTGCGTGAATTCGGGCTGGCGGTCCTTTCTGGAGTCCTCGTCCCTGAAACACCTTGCGACCTGGTAATAGCGGTCCATGCTCCCGATCATCAGCATCTGTTTGAACAGCTGAGGGGACTGGGGGAGAGCATAGAATGTTCCGGGGTGTATCCTCGACGGCACGATGTAGTCCCTCGCTCCTTCCGGAGTGGACCTTGCAAGTATCGGCGTCTCTATCTCCAGGAAGCTGTTCTTCTCCATGTACTGCCTGACGAGATGAATGAATTTGCTCCTTGTCTCCATTGCGTGTATGACTTCCGTTCTTCTGAGGTCAAGGTACCTGTACCTCATCCTTGTATCCTCGTTCGGAAGCACTCCTTCTTTCTGGTCGCCGAGCTCGAACGGCGGCGATCTTGATTTGTTCAGGAGTTCGGCCTCTGTGATCAGTACTTCCACGTCTCCGGTTGGATTCCTTCCATCCTCGGTACCCTCGACCCTTTTCCTGACAATGCCGTTCACCGATACTGCCGATTCTCGGGTGAATGACCTCATCGTATTCGACAAGGAATTCGCGTCCGTTCCAGTTGGAACATCTTCCGGATCGAAGACTATCTGTGTTATTCCGTATCTGTCTGCAAGGTCAATGAAGGCTACTCCGCCGTGGTCTCTGGAGAACCTTACCCAGCCCTGAAGACAGACCTTCTTTCCTATGTCTTCGGACCTAAGTTCTCCGCAGGTGTTGGTTCTTCTCATCACAGTACCTCTTTTTTAGTAGATTCCTGCTAAGAATTGAGTTATATAAATTTTTGTTCATTATCTTAGAGGTGTTTTGACAAGCAGTTGTCCTCACAGCGTAGAGAAAAGAGCCGAAAGAAGACAAAGACAACGCTCGTTTCACAGTCTCCGTCTTTGACTCGGCTTCGGAAGGATCCGTTGTTGTTGTCACTGTCAGAAGAACTGTTTATCAAAACACAATATTTTGCATATAAAAACCATATTATATATGCAAAATAATACTATATCAGGCAAGATATGCACCTCTTTGATTATTCTTTTCTAAGGAAACAGTCTGTGCCGGCAGACCTGATGAGCCGTGTGGCGAGGATAGCAAGCTATTCAATAAGAGAGGAAGCCAGAAAGAAAGAGTTCCCGGAGGTATTCGTTGGACTGGAGTCCATTTCACGTCTGCAATCGGTCAAAGGTTCCAATGCGATCGAGGGCATACTGACCACAGATAAACGTATCGAGGAGATCGTTTCAAAAAAAAGCGCCCCTTTGAATCATGATGAAGAAGATATAGCAGGGTACCGCGATGCTCTGGACATCATTCATGACAACCATGACAGCATGCGTATTGACGGAACGACGATCCGGGATCTGCACAGGATCATGCTCAGCCATTCATCCGAAGATGGCGGTGCGTACAAAAAGGAAGACAATGTGATAATCAGGACGGATACAAGCGGCAGGAGGTATATCCATTATGAACCTGTGCCCGCAGCAGAAACGGAGGATTCCATGGAACAGATGCTACTGGCATATGCCGATGCACGCTCCGACAGCAGGATAGACAACCTGCTTCTGACCCCCTGCTTCATTCTTGACTTCCTGTGCATTCACCCCTTCCTCGACGGCAATGGAAGAATGTCGAGACTGCTCTCTCTGCTCCTGATGTATAAGGGCGGTATCGATGTTGGAAAGTACATATCATTCGAAGAGATGATCAACAAGAACAAAA
>JAIRQG010000001.1 GCA_031256615.1 Candidatus Methanoplasma sp.
CGTTCCGCCTCGACCCCCGCCGGAGGCAAATACTCCGCATCTGTCTGCTTACTGTTCATTTCCTGCATGCTGGCAATGTGCGCCGACACCGTCATCCTCCTGCTTCTGGCATGGGAGGCGGTGGCCCTGTCCACATTCCTGATGGCATCCAGCAGGAACGCTGCGGCATGGAAGTTCCTTGTCATTGCGCACATCGGCGGACTGATGGTCATCGGTGCGTTCCTGCTGATGCTGCCTTATGCCGGGGGCCAAACTCTGTCATCATGGTCGGATCTCAGCGGTACGATGGGGCTTACCGCTTCGTGTGCCGCCATTGTACTGCTCTTCGTGGGGTTCGGTACAAAACTTGGGTTGATCCCGTTCCATGCATGGATGCCTGACTTTTACGCTTCGGCGCCTACCCACACGTCCGCGCTGATATCCACGGTATCATCGAACGTTGCGGTGCTCATACTTTTCAAGAGCATCTTCGGATACATCGGTGTTTCCGATGGGGTGTATGTCCTTGCAGTGGCCCTGATGGCCGTGTCCTCATTCACCGCAATATGGAGCGCGATGGAATCGCTGATCCAAACAGAACCCAAGAGGATCCTGGCATACTCGAGCATGGAGAATATGGCCCTCGTCATGCTTTGTTTCTCCCTCGGGATGCTGTTCTCCGACGGCGGATCGCCGGGACTGATAACCGTTGTGCTTATCGCGGGGTTGTTCCACACCATGAATCATTCCGTCTTCAAGTCCCTAATGATACTGGCGGTCGGAAGCGCAGAAGACTGCACCGGAGAGACAACGATAGAGAGGATGGGCGGTCTGGCCAAGATAATGCCCGCATTTTCGATGGTCGCTCTCATAGCGACCTTATCTCTGGCAGGCGTACCTCCTTTCAACGGATTCGCCAGCGAATGGCTGATGGTCCAATCGATGATGGGGGGAGAGGGCATTCATGTGACCGAGATATTGCTGCCTCTCAGCGTAGCCGTGCTGGGGATAAGCGGCATGATGGCCGCTGTGTCTTATGCGCGCCTTTACGGGTTCATGTTCCTAGGAAGGCCGAGATCCGAGAATCCCGTATCCTCAAAGGTCGGCGCCGCGGCGATGGCGTCCATGGCCGTGCTTGCACTGCTCTGTTTCCTGATGGGCATATTCTACTACCAAATAGCAGAAGGGCTTGCCGGCGGAGTTGCTGCGGCAACTTCCATACCTTCTGATGAATATTTCGCGGACTTTCTCTCGGGGACGCTGAACGTACCTGTGCTGGCGGGGATCCTTCTGGCGGCCGTGTTCGCAACCTATGCGCTTAGCCGCTTATTCAAGAAAAGATCTGCAAGATCCCCCACATGGGGCTGCGGAACTCCCCTTGATGCGAAAATGCAGTATTCATCGATGGGCTTCTCTCAGCCTCTCGTCAAGGTGTTCCATCCGCTCTACAGGGACGTCGTTGAGGTCTCGGACGATGAATCATCCCAGAACCGCAAGGTATACAGAGTAAGATTCAGAGAGCCTTTCGTCGAGCGCCTTTACATCCCGCTCGCAAACCTCATCATGCGCGGGGCCAAGCTGGTCGGCAGAACGCAGAACGGGAACATACAGACCTATTTCGCATATATCCTCGGAGTGCTCGTCGCACTGCTTGTGGCGGTGAGATTCTTATGATGGATCTTGCGCTGTCTATCATGCAGACGATATTGATAATCGCTCTGTCCCCTCTCTTCGCGGGGATACTGAGAAAGGCAAAGGCAAGGATGCAGCACAGGACGGGGAACAGCATCCTTCAGCCGTACCGCGACATCGCTAAGCTCATGAGGAAAAGCGAGACCGTGTCAGAAAGTTCATCCTGGCTCTTCCGCTTCATACCGTATGTTTGTTTCGGTTCCATGGTTCTTCTGGCGCTGATGACGCCGTTCATCCTTGCGGATGTTGCGGCACCGTACGGCGACCTGATATCGATGGTCTACATCTTCACATTATACAGATTCATGATGATCCTCGGAGGATTGGAGGGAGGAAGCACCTTCGGCGGGATGGGCAGCAGCAGGGAAATGATGATGTCTGTCCTGATCGAACCTTCCCTCCTGCTTTCGCTCATGGCCCTGGCCGGCCTCACCGGAGGGAGTACGATGGTGAGCGACATCCCCCGGGAACTGATAGGGATGGGCGCGATAGTCTTTGCCCCTGCGCTAATACTTGCGGCGTCATCTTTCTTCATAACCCTTCTGGCGGAGAACTCCAGAGTGCCGTTCGACAATCCTGCCACGCATCTTGAGCTCACGATGGTGCATGAGGGCATGCTGATCGAATACTCCGGACGGGGGCTGGGACTCATGGAGCTTTCATCTATGATGCGCCTGATGATATTCTCATCTTTGCTATGCACAATGTTCTTCCCGTGGGGGCTGGTGTTTACGCCTTCGCCTTCGGCCATCCTCATAGGTTTGGCCTCGGTGCTCATAAAGATCCTCTTAGTGATGCTTGCCATTGCCCTGATCGAATCATTCCTTGCAAAATACCGCCTGTTCCGTCTGCCGAATCTTTTGACCGCCTCTTTCGCCCTGTCTCTGTTGGCGATGATCTCCCTTTATATCCTGTGAGGTGAAGTTACGGACACTGCGATAAACGAAAATCTGATCGACCTGTGCGTAGTGGCCATGCTTCTCCTGTCGATGCTGGCGATGACCTCCACAAGGATGACTCAGCTTCTGACCGCTTTCGCCGTCCAGTCGCTGTTCCTCACGATCCTGGCCTTCGTGGTTGCGGATTACACAGGGCACAGCGAACTGTTCATAATGGGCGGGATCACGTTTGCGGTAAAGGTCATCGGCATCCCCCTGGTGCTGAGAAGAACGGTCGCACGCCTTCACACAGGGAAAGAGGTCGGTTCCTCTCTGGGGATACCCGGGTGTCTGCTGATGTCCGCAATGCTCATTATCGTTGCGTATCTTGTCACCGAACCTCTCGTGGTTACGGTGGAGACCGTCACCCGCAATTGTCTGGCTATGTCTATGTCGGTCATCCTGATCGGTTTGTTCATGATGGTCACCCATAAGAAGGCCATGACGGGCGTAGTCGGCCTTCTCATGATGGAGAACGGTCTGTTCCTCGGGGTGATGTCTGTATCTTACGGCATGCCGCTTGTGGTAGAGCTTGGGATATTCTTTGATGTTCTGATGATCGTGGTCATATTGGGCCTCTTTGCATTGCGCATAAGCAAGGCGTTCGATTCCATCGATGTGTCTGTTCTCAGGAGGCTCAAGGAATGATGGACGTTGAGATCATTCTGCTCATACCGCTCGCCGCCGCTCTTTTGTCCGCCGTATCTCCGAGCAGGGTTGCCGCCGCCTTATCGATGGTTGGATCGGCGGCCGTGCTCATCGCCTCGCTGCCTGTCTGCATAACGGCATTCGATGGCGCCGTGACGGCATACGGCATCTGGTATGTGGACGGGCTGTCATCCCTGTTCATACTTATCACGGGCATCGTGGGCCTGATGTCCGCGCTGTATTCTTACGGGTATCTTAAGCGGGACGAGGAAGAAGGAGAAGTAGGATCCAAAGATGTCCGCCAGTATCATGTTGTGTTCAATCTTTTCGTCGCGTCGATGCTGTTGGTCTTTGTTTTGAAATCTGTCGGCGCGATGTGGATCGCCATTGAGCTGACGACCCTTGTGTCCGCTTTTTTAGTTGGGTTCTACCGCAGGGACAAAGCGCTGGAAGCAACGTGGAAATACCTGATGATCTGTTCTGTGGGGATAACCCTCGGGCTTTTCGGGATAACATTGGTGTATGCCTCATCCAGCGATGTGATGGAGGGTGCCTCCGGAGCGCTGGACTGGTCCGTCCTTTTCGAGGCGGCGGAAAGTCTCGATCCGATGCTCATCAAAATGGCTTTCATTTTCATTATAATAGGGTTCGGGACCAAAATGGGGCTTGTCCCGATGCACACGTGGCTGCCGGACGCCCACAGCCAATCACCGACGCCGATAAGCGCTATGCTCTCCGCCGCACTCCTTAACTGCGCCCTGTATGCGATACTGCGGTTCCAAATGATCACCGAGATCTCCGCTCCGGGTTTCGCGTCTGCCTTGATGATAGGGTTCGGTCTGCTGTCTCTTGCCGTGGCGGGAGCATTCATCCTGATATCCAAGGACATAAAACGCATGCTGGCATATTCCAGCATCGAGCACATGGGGATCATTGCGATAGGGTTCGGGATAGGTACGCCGCTCGCGGTGTTCGGCGCGCTCTTCCATATAATCGCACACTCTCTCACTAAACCGCTGGTGTTCTTCGCCGCAGGCAATGTCATACAAGGGTACGGAACGCAGGAAATGAATGAAGTGCGCGGTCTGAGGAAAACCATGCCCATGACATCACTGATGCTGGGCGCGGGAACGCTTGCTATTGTCGGTCTGCCGCCGTTCTCCGTTTTCATCGGAGAGATAACCATTCTCGGCGGCGCCGTGGACGCGGGGATGTATCACGTTGCGCTGCTCACCGCCGTTTTCATCATACTTGTGTTCGCGGGATTCACCAGGAACATCTTCTCCATGATGCACGGGGAGCCGAAGGGAGAGGTGAAAGAACCGAAAGGGATGCTGAGAGCGCTCCCGATGGTCATGCTGCTCCTGATGACCGTTCTATTTGGACTGTTCATGCCGGAAAGCGTGAAAGATGTCCTGTGGTCGATAGCGGAATGGTTCACGGGGGCGATTTGATGCACAGTGCCGATGATCTGCCCCAGAGGATCGCGGAATGTTCCGATGAGGGATTGGGCCTGGCATGCATGTATGCCCGCAGTGTGCCGGGCGGACATGTGCTAGAAGCCGTCATGATCGGCGATAGGGTCGAACGCATCACCGCCTTCGTCGAAGGCACGACATATCGTTCGGTGACGCCAAGCGTGCCGTGCGCATCGATCTACGAAAGAGAGATCTACGAAACATACAGCCTCACTCCGATAGGGCACCGCGATATGCGCCCGCTGAGGTCGAGGTCTCCTTGGGGTTTGTCTAAAGACAGTGCGATACCGCACAACGACATCTCCGGAAGCGGCATATTCGAGATACCGGTGGGGCCGATACATGCGGGAGTGATAGGCCCCGGCCATTTCAGATTCAGCGTTGCCGGGGAGCCTATATTGATGATGAGAACGTATCTGGGCTACTCCCGCAGAGGCGTGGAAAGGCTCATGGAGACCTCTGCCTCCGCCGATAATACAGTTATCGCCGAAAGAATATCCGGAGATAATGCCGTTGCCCACGCTTTGGCATACCTGCAGACGGCGGAACAGGATTCCGATATCCCCGAGAGGGCAAGGTTCATACGCACGGTCCTATCCGAACTGGAACGTATTTACAATCACCTGGGTACCATCAGCGGCATAGCGCTGGACGCTTCGCTGGCGGTACCCGCAGCACAGGGCGGTATGCTGAGAGAGAACATGCTCCGCCTGAACGAGAAGATATGCGGCCACAGACAGCTGTGGGGGATGCTGAAGCTCGGAGGCGTCTCAAGGGACATATCAAAAGCAGTATTGAACGAGATAGAACATGAGACCATGAAGGTCGGATTCGATACGGACGAGCTTGTAAAATTAATGGTGGGGTCCCCGTCCTTCATGGACCGTGCCGAAACAACGGGGCGGCTGTCCTACGAAGATGCCTTGCGCCTCCGCACGGTAGGTCCGGTTGCAAGGGCAAGCGGTGTGGCCAACGATGTCCGTAAGAACCTCCCTTACGCCGCATACGATATGGTGGCCATGAAGGTGCCCATGTGTCCCACCGGAGATGTGTACGCGCGCCTCTCCGTCAGGCATAAAGAAATAAAAGAGTCTGTCAGCGTGATACTCCAATGCATAAACATGATGAAGGACGGCCCGATCCGTACCGCAGTGAGACCGAAGGACGGTTCCTACGTAGGGGTGACGGAATCGCCGCGGGGAGAGACCGTCCATTGCGCACACATCAACGACGGAAAGATCACAAGATACAAGATAAGGGATGCCTCTTTCCCTAACTGGCCGGCGCTTGAAAGCGCTGTGCTGGGAAACATAGTACCGGATTTCCCCCTTGTGAACAAGAGCTTCGACCTTTCATACAGCGGAAACGATCTGTGAGGAATGCCATGGATGACGGAATGTTAAGAACAGCTTTGAAGAATTTCCTCTCCCTGAAACGCCCTCCGGAAAGCATCCCCGTCTTGTATGGGAAGAGAATGCTCATGCCATTCCCGGATGAATCCTGCGGTCTCTGCGGGTCATGCGCAAAAGAGTGCCGTGCCGGAGCAATATCGGTATCGGAGTCCGAATGGAAGATCGACCTGGGAAGATGCATATTCTGCCGCAGATGTTCGGAGGTCTGCGGGAACGGATCCCTTCAGCTGGTGAAAGCACCGGATTATGTGCTGAAAAGAGAGGACCTCATATTCCGTTCCGGAGAGAGCACAGAACGCGAAAGAGGGACGATCGATCAAGCCAAACGCAAAGTGATAGGAAGGTCCGTGAACATAAGAGAGGTCGACACAGGATCATGCAATGTCTGCGAGGTGGAAGTGAACTCGGTGTTCAACCGTTTCTATGACGCCGAGAGGTTCGGGATCAAAATAGTCGCCTCCCCCCGGCACGCAGATGTGCTTCTTGTCACAGGACCCCTTACTGACAACATGCGCGATGCCTTTGACGAGGTATTGAGGGCGACTCCCGATCCGAAAGTGATCATCGCAATGGGGGCATGCGCAATATCTGGAGGGCTGTTCTCAGAAGGGGAGACCTCGAGCGGGATCGCCGGTTCCGCAGATGTCGATCTTTTCATTCCGGGATGTCCTCCGCCGCCCGATGCGATCATAAGAGCTCTGCTCGGCGCATTCGGACTTACTGGACAACAATGACCGTGCAGTGCGCATTGCGGATTATCTTCTCGGATACGCTTCCCAGCATCAGTCTGTCAACGGCGGTCTTATCATGGCGCCCTACGATGATGGTGTCGGCTTCCACCCTGCGTGCTGCGGCTATCACCGCATCCACGGGATGGCCGGTCTCGACCAGCGAACGGGCGTCCGCGCCTGCATCCGCTGCGATCTGTCTTGCGGCCTCAACATAGTCTTTCACGCTGCGCACATCATTGTCCCTGTCGACCAGATCCTTGGTCGCCACTGTAGATACGATGTAAAGTACAGTATTATGAGCAAGCGCATGCTTGATGGCATAATTGAGCGCTTTCTCAGCAGGGGATTTGTCGTCGTATGCAAGGACCACAGGCATAAAGTGTAATCAGCTTGTGCGGATATAATCATTTACCGTACGGAAAAATAATACGGATTCTCAGCGCCTAAACCGTACTTTCGGATGATTCGGACACCCCCTGATTTTGCTTATATACTCAAAACATCTTGAAGAATCCAAGTGATCAACAATGGCCACAAAAACCCTAGAAGATATACCAGGAGTAGGACCAGCCATAGCAGAAAAACTCCGTGAAGGTGGGTACACAGATTTAATGGTCATTGCCGTAGCTTCACCGAAAGACCTTGCAGAGACATGCGAGATCGGTGAGAAGAAAGCAATGGATATCATTGAAGGTGCAAAGCTCTGTGCCGACATTGGCGGATTTGAAACGGGCGACTCCATCCTGGAGCGCCGTAAGGCGGTGACTAAGCTTACGACCGGATCGAAAGCTTTTGACGAGCTTATGAACGGAGGATTGGAGAGCCAATCCATCGTTGAACTGTACGGTGAGTTCGGAAGCTGCAAGACCCAGGTCTGTTTCCAGCTTGCTGTGAATGCAACGCTGCCGGAAGAGCGCGGAGGGTTGGACTCTGACGTGATAATGATCGATACGGAGAACACCTTCAGACCGGAGAGGATAATCCAAATGGCAAACTATCTGGGCGTCGACCCCGACTACACCCTTCAGAGGATACACGTCGCGAGAGCGTTCAACTCACAGCACCAGATTCTCCTCGTTGATAAAGCACTTGAACTGGCGCAAAAGAAGAAGATAAGGCTGATGATAGTCGATTCTCTGACATCGCATTTCAGGGCGGAGTACCTCGGAAGAGGGGCTCTCGCCGAGAGACAGCAGATCCTCAACCGCCACATGCACGACCTGCTGAACTTCGCAAC